>JAIHTM010000030.1 GCA_022713905.1 Collinsella sp. | reverse complement strand
CCAATGAGGTCAATTCGGATAGGCCTCGCTAGCTCCTAGTTACTTTTGTGTGAAACGCCGACTCGGCTCATCGAGCACCAAAAAGGGCTGGCCCCGATAACTCGGAGCCAGCCCTGAGTCGCCTGGCGTAAGAATCGCGGCGTTACTTGAGCTTCAGCGCCTCCATCATGGGCACGGCGGCATCCCAGTCGATCTTCCAGCCAATCGACACGCGGACGGTCTCGCCCGTTGCGGGAGCCGTCGCAAACAGCGTATGGCCGTTGTCGGGACCGGTAAAGCGCAGCCACGTTATGCCGTTGTACTCGACCTGGTCGGTTGTTGTTTCCTTGCCTTCGAAGACCTGCTCCAGGCTTGCAACCTCTTCCTCCGGCGAGCGCGGGAAGATGCTGATGTGCAGGCGCCCTCCAGTCTCGTCGTGGAAGAAGTCTGCCTTTTCGTGCTCTTCGTTGGACGAATCCAGCGTGTACCCATCGGCGGCCTCGATACTGTACGATGCGCAATCGATGCCTGTTAAATCTGCCTTCTCGCCAGAATCGGCCACGCCGCCGGCCGCCTTGAACTCCTTGGTCTCGCATCCCGTGGTGTCGAAGTGCATGGCCTCATGATTCTTGGCGGGGGCGTAAGCGTCTACGAACTCGACAGTGATGGGCCCGTAGTACGCCGTCTTGGGCGCCCAGAAGTAGACATACTCAACGGTCTCGCCCGGACCGATATCTTGGCTCTTGGAAAGGTCGATGCCCTCGTAAAGCTCATCGGGAGCCTCGCTTGCAACGTAGTCGAGCACGGCCGCCTTGCCGGAAGTAAACAACGGGTCGCCTGCCTCAAGATCGCCCTGGGCAGCATGCACGTTAAAGGAGTTAAACGTCCTGTTCTTTGCATTGTTGTTGGTGATCTTGACGTGCAGGTAAAAGCCGTCCTGCAGCTTAGCGTCGCCGCGATAGAACGTACCGTGGGCTACCGACTCATAGGTTATACCAGCCACCTCGACCGTCTGCGACTCATAGGCCTTGGCCTTCTTCTCTACGGGAGCACTGCCACCCGAGCTGCCAGCCGAGCTGCTCGGAGCGCTACCGCCGCAGCCTGCCACCGTACACGCCAGCACGGCCGAAAGCGTCACGGTGGGAATTCCTAACAGCAGCTTTTTCGTCATGGGCTTCATCATCCTCACCGCTCCTTTCGGCTTGCAGCTCATCCGTTGCCCGAGGCTTTCGTCGGCCCTGCGGCATCGGCTTCCACTATGAGCGTATGGCAAGAAGCAGCGCCGGCGAAGTGACCCGTGGCCCAACTAGCAACCGCCCAGCATCCCCTATGGACCAAAAAGACTTGTATACGCACGCCCTCGGCCCATAAAATGAGACGCCTGTCCCAATGTTCGATTTGAGCCATCCACGCGGCACTTTTCGACAAACGTATCCAGCCGCAAACAAAATGAAGCGGGCTCATCCGTCTTCAAACTTACTCGGGCAGAAACGAGTAAGCGGAATTCATCGGTAAGGAGCGTGGGCTCACCCGCATTATTAAGAAGACCCTCAAGGCGCCCGAGCAGCGCAATGATTTAGATAGGCGTCAACCGCCCGCTATTCGACATCCGACCCCTCCCCCATCAGCCATCGGGCGAGGTCGACCACCTTAATCCCCTCATAATCAACAGCCTCGTGCTTTGTTCGCGCAATGACCATCTTGGGATACGCATCACGTATCGCAAGCAGAGGTGCCACTTCGCGCTCAAAGGTTTCCTGACGCGAAATGTCATCGCTAACTTGGATATACACTCGCTCATCGCGATGAATTGCCACGAAGTCGATTTCCTTCTTATAAAGCACCCCGATATAGATTTCCCAACCGCGTCTTAGGAGCTCTAAAGCGACCATATTTTCATATACATGCCCGAAGTCGAGTTTTTTAGTTCCAAGTTTTGCGTATCTGATTGCATGATCCGATAAATAGTATTTATCACCCGAAGCGAGGTACTTTTTACCGCCTACGTCATAGCGGCGCACTCGATAGAACGCAAAGGCCTGGCATAAAAATCCGAGGTACTGGGCGAGCGTTGCCACGGAAACGCGCGTTCCGGCAGCATCCAGCGCAGCCGCAATCCCACTAACAGAAGATATGTTACCGATATTGTCCATTAGGAAATCGCATGCACGTTCTAGTTGCACTTTGTTACGAACCCCATGCTTTTCTTCCACATCACGCAAAACCAAGACATCTAGCACGTTCGCAATATATCGATAGCGAGCTCGCTCGCTAGGATACAAATACGAGCCAGGCATTCCGCCCTCTCTCAAATATCGGTCAAGCGCTTCGTCCGGGTTATGAATTCCGTGATATGTCGAAAACTCAAGCAAGGAGAACGGAAATACTTCGACCTCATATGTCCGCCCGCGAAAAAGCGTCGCCAAGTCACTCGAAAGCAAGAATGCGTTGGAGCCAGTAACGTAGATATCGTATTTACCCGATGCATGAAGGCTATTGACCGCTTTTTCGAACCCAACGCAGGTTTGCACCTCATCAATCATCACAATGTTATCGAGGCCCTCGCAATAGCTTTCCTCAACGTAGCGATGCAGTGCTCGATAATCCGTTAGTTCCTCGAATTCGAGGAGATTGAAATTGATGCGGATAATATTGGAATCGGGGCCGGCCTCACGAATGCGATCGGCAAGAGATTCCAGTAGAACAGATTTGCCGCACCTACGAATGCCGGTAATAACCTTGATGTCCGGCGTTCCCTTAGCGCCAAGAAGCGCTTCCATATATTGAGGACGTTCGATAATCTTCATATCATCACCGTTCTATTAAATAAAAGCTCTTCTGATTCGTTTTTGTTTAGTATATATGATGTTCTACTAAATGGAATCAAATATCTATTGATTTCATTCAGCTATTTTTTTCCAATATCGTATTATCAGTCTATATACTCCGAACGGTTGTTCGATGGATTTCGTGTTGGTTGGAATCGTCTGTGGGCTGGGCTATGCTACCTTGACTATCTATATGACTTAAACGCAGCAAAGGAGCACCGAGATAGCGAGTATGGCAAAAAACACCGCAAACTATGGTAACGACAGTATCCGCCAGCTCAAGGACGAGGAGCGCGTACGCCTGCGCCCCGCCGTCATCTTTGGCTCGGACGGGCTCGACGGCTGCGCGCATGCCGCCTTCGAGATCCTGTCTAACGCCGTTGACGAGGCGCGCCAGGGCTACGGCAAGCTCATCACCCTTACCGCCTTTCGCGATGGCTCTATCCAGGTAGAGGACAATGGCCGTGGCTGCCCGCTCGACTGGAACCCTTCCGAGAAGCGCTTTAACTGGGAGCTCGTCTTCTGCGAGCTCTACGCCGGCGGCAAGTATAACAACAACCAAGGCGGCGACTACGACTTCTCGCTCGGCACCAACGGCCTGGGCTCCTGCGCGACTCAGTACGCCTCCGAGTACATGGACGTCACGGTTTGGCGCGACGGCAACAAGTACTCTCTGCACTTTAAAAAGGGCAAGGTCGTCGGCGCCAAAAAGAAGGCACTCGAGATTGAGCCCAGCGACGAGAACCGTACCGGCACCACCATCAAATGGCGCCCCGATCTTGAGGTCTTTACCTCCATCAGCATCCCCCACGATTGGTATCGCGAGACCATGCGCCGCCAGGCCGTGGTCAACGCCAACGTGACCTTCCGCCTGCGCATCGAGGGCGACGACGGCGAGTTCTCCGAAGAGGACTTTTGCTATCCCAAGGGCATCGAGGACTACGTGCTCGAGAAGGTCGGTACCGACTACCTTACCGAGCCCTTCTTTATCGAGGCCGACCGTCGCGGTCGCGATCGCGAGGACCTGCCCGACTACAACGTAAAAATCACTGCTTGCATGTGCTTCTCGCGCACTTTCATGATGCAGGAGTACTACCACAACTCATCGTGGCTCGAGAACGGCGGATCGCCCGAGAAGGCTGCCCGCAGCGCTCTGACCAGTGCCATCGATGCCTACATCAAGCAACAGGGCAAGTACAACAAAAACGAGAGCGGCATTAAGTGGCAGGACGTCCAGGACTGTCTGGTGCTGGTGACCAACTGCTTCTCCACCCAGACGTCCTACGAAAACCAGACCAAGAAGGCCATCAATAACCGCTTTATCCAGCAGGCCATGACGGCATTCTTTAAGGAGCGCCTCTCGACCTATCTGATCGAGAACAAAGACGCCGCCAACAAGATCATGGAGCAGGTGCTCATCAACAAGCGTTCACGCGAGAATGCCGAGAAGACGCGCCAGAGCATCAAGACCAACCTGCAGCAGAAGACCGACATGGCCAACCGCGTGCAGAAGTTCATCGACTGCCGTTCCAAAGACAAGAGCCGCCGCGAGATCTACATCGTAGAGGGCGACTCGGCAGCAGGCGCCATTCGCACCTCGCGCGATGCCGAGTTCCAGGGTGTCATGCCCGTCCGCGGCAAAATCCTCAACTGCCTAAAGGAGGACTACCCGCGCATCTTTAAGTCCGACATCATCATGGACCTCATGCGCGTGCTGGGCTGCGGCGTGGAGATCAAGGACAAGCGCATCAAGAACCTGGGCGCCTTTGACCTGGACAACCTCAACTGGAACAAGGTCATCATCTGTACGGACGCCGACGTCGACGGTTACCACATCCGCACGCTCGTGCTCACCATGCTCTACCGCCTGGTGCCCACGCTTATCGACAAAGGCTACGTGTATATCGCCGAGTCGCCGCTCTACGAGATCAACTGCAAAGAAAAGACCTACTTTGCCTACACCGAGCTCGAGAAGAACGGCATCCTCAAAGAGATCGGCGATCAAAAGTGCTCCATCAACCGCTCCAAGGGTCTTGGTGAGAACGACCCGGACATGATGTGGCTCACCACCATGAACCCCGAGACGCGTCGCCTGATCAAGGTTGAGCCCGAGGACGTCACCAAGATGGAGACCATGTTCAACCTGTTGCTGGGCAACGACGAGGCGGGCCGCAAGCGCCATATCTCCGAGCACGGCAAGGAATACCTGGACCAGCTGGACCTGCAATAGCAGCAAATCGATAACGACGGCCCATAAGAAGTTCAAGAGGAAATCGTGGCAAAGAAGAAGACGAAGAACCAGCCAAAGAAAAAGCAGGTTAACGCCGAGAACGTCATCGGCCTGCACTCCGAGGTCACCGATCAGCCGATCACGCAGACGCTCGAGGTCAACTACATGCCCTACGCTATGAGCGTCAACGTTTCGCGTGCGTTCCCCGAGATCGACGGCTTTAAGCCCTCGCACCGCAAGTTGCTCTACACCATGTACAAGATGGGCCTGCTCAAGGGCGAGCGCCAGAAGAGCGCCAACATCGTGGGCCAGACCATGAAGCTCAACCCGCACGGCGACGCCGCGATCTACGAGACGATGGTGCGTCTGGCAACCGGCAATGAGGCGCTGCTTGCCCCCTTCGTGGAGTCGAAGGGCAACTTTGGCAAGTACTATTCGGGCGACCTGAGCTACGCCGCCTCGCGTTATACCGAGGCCAAGCTCTCCCCCATTAGCGCCGAGATCTTCAAAGACATCGATAAGGACCCGGTCGACTTCGTTGACAGCTACGACGGCGCTATGAAGGAACCGCGCCTGCTGCCCACCACGTTCCCCAACATCCTCGTCTCGGCCAACAAGGGTATCGGCGTCGCCATGGCGTCCGACATCTGCGGTTTCAACCTCAACGAGGTCTGCACCGCCACGATGCACTACCTGCAGGATCCCGACTGCGACCTGCTCGAGTACATGCCCATGCCCGACTTCTCGACCGGCGGCGAGATCATCTATCGCCGCGAGGAGATGGAGAAGATCGTCGAGACCGGCCTGGGCAGCTTCCAGATCCGCTCCCGCTGGCGCTGGATTCCCGAAGAGCGCATCATCGAGGTCTACGAGATCCCCTACACCACCAAGACCGATGTCATCATCGAGCGCATCGTCAAGCTCTCCAAAGAGGGCAAGGTCAAAGAGATTGCCGACATCCGCGACGAGACCGACCTCTCGGGCCTGCGCATCGCCATCGATCTTAAGCGCGGTGTCGACCCCGACAAGCTCATGGCCAAGCTCTATCGCTCGACCACGCTGCAGGATTCGTTCTCGTGCAACTTCAACGTGCTCGTCGACGGCTATCCCCGTGTCATGGGCGTGCGCCAGATCCTGCACGAGTGGGTCAAGTGGCGTATTGAGTCCACGCGTCGCCGCATTAACTTTGACCTGGGCAAAAAGTCCGAGCGCCTGCACCTGCTGCACGGCCTCGAGGCGATCTTGCTCGATATCGACAAGGCCATCGCCATCATCCGCGGCACCAAGCTCGAAGCCGAGGTCGTGCCCAACCTTATGAAGGGTTTCGACATCGACGAGACCCAGGCCGAATTTGTTGCCGAACTTAAGCTCCGCAACATCAACGAGGAGTACATCCTCAACCGCACCAAGGACATCGCTAAGCTCGAGGGTGAGATCGCCGAGCTTGAGGAGATCCTCTCCAGCGAGGAGAACATCAAGAAGGTCATCAGCGACGAGCTGGCCGCGGTCAACAAGAAGTACGTGATGCCGCGCCGCACGGGCAGAATCGAGCCCCATGAGGTTATCGAGGTAAGCTTGGAGCCCGAGGTCGAGGAGTACCCGGTCACCATCATGCTCTCGCGCGAGGGCTACCTTAAGAAGATGACGGACCGCGTACTCAAGAAGGCGACCACGCTCAAGTACAAGGACGGCGACAAACCCTTTATCGAATTCGCGTCCTCCAACACCCACGAGCTGCTGGTCTTTACCAACAAGAGCCAGGTGTACAAGTGCAAGGTTGCGGCGTTTGAGGACACCAAGTCGGCCCAGCTGGGCTCGTACCTGCCGACCGATCTTGAGATGGAACCCGACGAGAGTGTCATCTGGGTCATCGACCCCGAGGACTACAAGGCCGACGTGTTGTTCGTCTTTGAGAACGGCCGCGTGGTGCGCGTCGCGCTTTCTGGATACGTCACCAAGACCAACCGCAAGCGCCTTAAGAACGCCATCTACGGCGGCAGCAAGCTGCTGTATGCCCAGGTGCTCAAGGAGGACCGCGACATCGCGCTGGTCTCGAGCGACTACCGCCTGATGAACTTCAACACGTCGCTGCTCAAGACCAAGACGACCACCAACACGCAGGGCGTCCAGGCCTTTACCGCCAAGAAGGGTCGCTCGGTCACCACCGTCGGCACAACCGAAGAGATTCTTGGCGCCGGCGTCTCGGCCGAGAAGTTCACCGCGCAGAGCCTACCCTCCGCCGGTGCCCTCATGAAAGAAAACGACATGCCGAGTTTGTTTGACTAGGACGACAGCAGAACCGCCATAAGCTCTCAAAACGGTGGGGCCCGGAGCGCAGTAAATGCTGCGCTCCGGGCCCCATGCATTTCAGCAGCATCATCCCTATAGACATAATGCCGCATAAAGTGGAACAGACATAAGCCCATCATTCATTCCAAAGGGCTTAGTCGATAGCCTGATAAGGCGCACGCCCGGATGGGTCTTTTTAAGTGAGGACAGGCTTCGAGATCTTGTGTTCTCCCCCGCCTTGACTTCAATCGCAGACAAGCATCCCTGTTTCTCTACTACAAAGTCGATTTCCGCACGATTGTCTCGCGCCCAATAATGCAGCGGATAGCCCATGGCTGAAAGCTGTTGGGCAACATAGTTTTCGGTAAGTGCACCCATGAATGTACCACCGATGCCGGCAAGAATATCGGCGCGTTGTGCACCGGCCTTGGAGACGAGGAGCCCTGTATCCGCCTGATAGATTTTAAAAGCAGAAGGGTTAACGAAGGCCTCTAAGGGGCTTTCGATCTGCCCGACTAGGCTGCAGCGCGCCACCGTACCCGACAATACAAGCCAGTCGAGAGCATCTCCAAAGAGAGACGCATTGCCCCCCGCTCGCACTACCTTGTATTGAAATTTACGATTCTCTTTGGCAAGCTGCTGTGGAATGGAATCGAAGCACGCACGCGTCTTTGCGCTCAAGCGTTCATCAGCATATTTATTGGTGTCGGCGGAATATCCGTCGAGAATAATCCGATGCTTTTCGGCCACATCAATGATTGACTGATCATCGATGTACGTTTGGACCGCCTCGGGCATTCCGCCAACAACAAGATACTGTCGATAGAGCCCAAGCGCCTTTTCATGAAGGCTTGGCGCAAGAGGAGCCATTAACTCGAATGATGAGCGTATCTCGTCGACCAGCTGATCGTGCCCCATCGCCCAGAGAAACTCCTCGAAATCGAGTGGAGTCATCTCAATCAAGTCGGTCTTTCCAACGGGGAACGAATACGACTGATGGTTAATGGCAACCCCAAGAAGCGACCCAGCAGCCGCAACATAATACTCGGGAGCATCTTCGCAAAAGTATTTAAGGGAAGTGAGCGCTTCCTCGCATGCCTGGATCTCGTCAATGAACAGTAAAGTTTTGCCAGGCACGATACGCTGTCCCGTACGAGCCTCGATCGCGCGTACGATCGAATGAGGGTCAAGACCGCCCGAAAAATCCGCTCGCGCCGACCGGTCGTTCTCAAGATTAACGTAGACAACCGATTCGAAAAGATCTTGAGCGTACGTTCTGAGCAGATAGGTCTTGCCACACTGGCGCACGCCTTTGACCAGCAAAGGTTTTCTATCGGCCCTGTCTCGCCATTCCCTAAGGAGCTCGTCTGCCTTGCGACGCATACGCAACCTTCCCTCATGAACTTCTGTTTGACAATATTTTAACGCGGATTAATTTGTTTTCAGTTATTTTTCTGCGTTAAAAAATTGTTCTATACGGCACTTGAGGGAATACACCCCTATTCATATGCTCGCGCTACAATCGATTGCCATGCGTTCTCCTTGCCCTTAGGCCAGCTTGCGAGCGAGCTCTCGCACCTCTTCCAACTTGGGCGAGGAGGCCATGCTGTCGCGCTCGGTCATGCCGCTAATGGTGACAATGCCCTGGTCCTCCCACTTGCAGTAGGCACAGGCTGACTTGTACATAGCGATCGCCGCATCATAGACGCCCTCGCTGTGGCTATCGAGCAAAAGGGCCGTCTTGGTGAACGGGAAGCCCGTGGCACCGAAGGCGTACAGGCGGTCAATAGCGGCTTTCTCCTGCGCAGTAATATCAAACCAGTAGATAGGCGAAGCGAAGACAGCCATATCGGCGTCTTTCAGCGACTCGATCACATCGGCCATGTCATCCTTCTGCACACAGGCGCCCTCGTGGGCGAGGCAGTACTGGCATCCCAGGCAGCCGGCGATCTTTTTGCCTGCAACGCGGATGACCTCGACCGTATGGCCGACCTCGCGCGCGGTCTCGGCAAACGCCTCGACCATAGTGTCGGTATTGGCGCCCTTACGCGGGCTGCCGCTCAATACAACGATATTCATAGGAATCTCCCTTCTTCATGCCGCAGGCGCACGATGATTCGGGACAGGTTTTCGTTAGCACCCTCGTAGCGGTTCTCCGCCCCCCCAAGCAGCGTGTCCGCTACGAAACGACCGTCTTGTAATAAGCGCCGAAGTCTGCGAGCGAGTCCATGATGGGCATCATCTGGCGACCGAGCTCGGTAAGGCCATACTCAACGCGGGGAGGATTCTCGCCATAGTCGTGGCGAAAGACCAGCCCATCATCCTCCATCTGTCGCAGGCTGTCGGTAAGCACCTTCTGAGAGATCCCCTCAAGGTCGCGGCGCAACTCGTTGAAACGCCAGGGGCGTACGCGCAAGTTACGGATAATGAGCAACTTCCACTTGCCGCCAATGAGCGCTACCGCCGTTGCGACCGGACACTCCGGAAGTTCCTCTTTCGCCATCATGGGAGACCCGACCTCCTTGACCATACCGGTTTCACAAAAAAGTACGCAGTTACAAATATGTGCGTACTCGTATTTGTATGCGCCTTCGCGTTGAATATAACTCACGCAGGAGATGCCTGCAAGGTAAATCAACCCAAAGAGAGGAACCATTATGGCTAATTATGCAAAGACCCACATCGGTAATGAGAGCCGTGTCGAGCTGCACGAAGTGCTCGGGCTTACCGGGGCAGAGGTGAGTGTCAACAATCTTCCCGCCGGCGCTGGCGTTCCGTTTGTCCATGCACACAAGGAAAACGAGGAGATTTATGGCGTGCTCGAGGGCGCGGGCTCGGTCACGATCGACGGTGAGGATATCGAGCTTGCAGCCGGCGACTGGCTGCGCATTTCCCCCGCCGCACACCGTCAGTTCCGCGCCGCATCCGACTCGGGCATCACATACGTCTGCATCCAGGTCAAGCAGGGATCCCTTGATGCCTTCACGGCCGACGACGCTATCATGTTCTAATTCGCGATCGGTGTGCAAGGAGCCGATACCGCTCGCATGCCCCCTTCGGAATAGGCGCTGAGCAGCTCCTGGGCGTGGGCGAACTCGGGTCCTCGCCTCCAACCAAGCAGGCGGTTGACCGCGAGATTTCCCTGGACGTCGTGAACGAAGAGCAGATAGGCGTCCTCACGCGAGAGTCCGGTCTCCTCCATGATCGAGGGAACCATCTGCTCAGCGCCGCGCTCGACGACACGCTGTGCCACCCGGGTGTACGCATCGTCATCCGAGTAGAGCAGATAATAGTCATCGTTTGCCGGCGGGCGCTGGCAGAGGGCCCCCGCCTCCGTTCCCTCGAGTGGGGGCGCCGCCGCCAGGGCCTCGTCGATAAGCGCGTCGAGCAGCGCGAACTTGTCCTCGTAGTGCAAATAGAACGTGCCGCGGTTGATATCGGCGCAGCGGCAGATGTCCGCCACCGTCATCTTCGCGAAGCCGACCTCGGCCAGCAGCGCAAAGAACGCCTCCCGTATGACCGAGAGCGTATAGCGTCGGCGACGATCGATCTTCCCCGATTCCATGGCCCCTCCAATTGCAGCGCTCAACAATATCCAGAAGCTGCTCGTTTATCGACAGCAGCTCGAAACTGTTCATTGCTCTGACGTAAATCAACATTGATGCTTTTTATAGACACCAGTTTATTGTAGTTGAAAGAGAGTATCAAGTGACTCTATACGAGCGGCTCGTTATCGAACTCACAAGCCATCGTTTTCCCATCAGGCCGCCTACCGCACCGGCGGCACGCCCTATGAGCTGAGCGCCCGCGAGCCGGAGCCCTACGACCAGCAAATCAAGGACTTCGCCCGGATGATCGAGGAAGCCGATTGCGTGCTGGTGGGCGGGGCCTCCGGACTCTCCGCGGCGGGCGGCGGCGACTTCTACTACGAGGACAACGCGACCTATCGCAGGCATTTCGGCAAATTCGCCGAGCACTACGGTTTCAGAGGCGCTTTTGAAGGGTCGTCCTACCGCTGGCCCACCGCCGAGTCGCGCTGGGGCTACCTTGCCACCTTCCTCGACACCACGCTCAACGCCCCGCTGCGCGGGCCCTACAAAGATCTCGACGCCATTCTTACCGAGAAAGACTTCTTCGTTCTCGCCACCAACCAGGACACGCAGTTCATGAAAATCTACCCTTGGGAGAAGGTGGCAGAGATCCAAGGCGACCACCGCTTCTTCCAGTGCTCCCGTTGCTGTACCGACGAGGTATGGGACGCCATCGAGCCGGTCTCTCGTATGGTAGAGGCCATGGGAGACGGCCTAGAGGTTCCGACAGAACTCGTGCCACGCTGCCCGCACTGCGGGGCAGAGGCGTTCCCTTGGGTTCGCGGCTACGGCAACTTCCTGCAGGGCGAGCTCTACGAGGAGCAGTACCGCAAGGTGTCCGACTGGCTCGACGCGCACGCGCGGCAGAAGATTCTCTTCCTTGAGCTGGGCGTGGGCCGCATGACGCCCGCGTTTATTCAGGAGCCGTTCTGGGCCCTCACAGCGCAGTTACCGCAGGCTGGCTACATCGCCGTGAACAACAGGACGCAGTTTCTCCCCCGTGCAATCGAGGATCGGGGGCTCGCCGTTCGCGCCGATATCGCCGACGTGCTCGCCGACGTGCGCAAGACACTGGGTAGGTAGCGCATGGAAACGGTAAAAGCGGTTCGTATCGGCCAGGCACTTGCCGAGGCGGATCTTGTCATCATCGGCGCCAGCAACGGGCTCGACATGGCGGAAGGGCTCAATCTCTTCTGCGCCGACGCCCATTTCCGAGAGGCGTACGGGGACCTCGCCCAGGCCGACGGCATCGGCTGCATACTGCAGGGGCTCGCCTCTCTAGATGCAAACGTACGATGCCGATGGGCCGAGCGGTTCCATCAAAAGGAGTATGTCGAGTATGAGCCCAGCCCGCTCATGAACAGGCTGCGGCATCTTACGGAGCACGCTGACACCTTCGTGATCACGTGCAATATCGACGGACACTTCGCACGTGCAGGGTTCAACGAGAACAGCGTGCTCGAAACGGAGGGGAGCATACGCACGTCGATTGACGAAATGCGTCTCGCTCATCCAGATGCCCTCGCTACAGCCCAGCTCGAAGAACTCGCACGCCTTGTGCAAGTCCATCACAATGGCAGGGTTGTCATTCTCGAGCTTGGCGTGGGGCTGCGCAACGGCATCATAAAGCGCATGCTCGCTCAGGTCGCGAACGACAGCGAGCACGCCACCTACATCGTGTTCAACTACAGCCAGGCCATGGCGCCCGACGCTTTGTGCGAGACAATTCTCGTTGACGGCGATATGGCCCCGGCTTTCGAGGAGATTACCCAATGCCGTCTCTAGAGAGGGAAGCGTATAGGCTTCGAAGCCTTATCGACGATGCCGACGCCATCATCGTCGGCATCGGCTCGGGCATGTCGAGCGCCGCCGGGTTCAACCATTACAACCACGCGGGCATGACGCGTGCCGGAATGGCGGACTGGCAGCAAGCCTTTGGCTTCAAGAGTCTTTTTGACGGCTTTTACCACCTCTACCCCAGCCTCGAGCAGCAATGGGCCTACTACGCGCGATACATCGACTTCATGCTACGCGAGCCGGCCTCGCAGCCCTATCTCGACCTGCGATCGCTCATCAGCCATAAGGACTACTTCATCCTGAGCACCAATGTGGACACCCAGGTCGAAAAGACGTTTCCCACCGAGAGGACCTGCAACTATCAGGGAAGCTTCGCGCACCTTCAGTGCAAGCAGCCATGCTGCGACGAGCTCTTCGACGCGAGTCCCTACGTCGAGCGTATGCTCGTGGGCATGACGGGGTTCGAGATCCGCAGCGAGGATGTCCCCCGATGCCCGCACTGCGGCTGGCAGCTTGTGCCGTGGGTGCGCGATGACACATTTCTGCAGGGCGCGGCCTGGCGCGAGAGCATCGAGCGTTACGAGAACTTCGTGCGCGAGCGCCGCGACAGCAGGTTGCTTTTCCTTGAACTCGGCGTAGGCGAGATGACCCCCGGTATCATCACGCTCCCGTTCTGGAGCATGACCGCAAAGCTGCCGGATGCGCACCTGCTGAGCATAAACATCTCGGGCGACTCGGCTCCACTGCAACTTGGAAGCAAGGCAGAGGCGATCCAGGCAGACTTGGGCGCCTTGCTCTCGGCGGCGCGGACGGCGAAGGTATTTAAACCTCCTTGTTAGTCGCTTTGAGATATTCCTCGTCGTTCACGGGCTCCAACCACTCGTTGGAGGCCTCCTCGCCCGGAACCTCCAGCGCGAGATGGGAGAACCAGCCGTCGGGCGCGGCTCCGTGCCAATGCTTCACCCCCGGGGCGATGTTGACCACATCACCCGGGCGCAGCTCCTGTGCCGGCCTTCCCCATTCCTGGTAAAACCCTCGACCAGCCACACAGACGAGAATCTGCCCGCCACCGCTTTTGGCGTGATGGATGTGCCAGTTGTTGCGGCAGCCGGGCTCGAACGTCACGTTGTAAACACCGACCTGCTCGGTGGAAAGGGGCGCAAGGTAGCTTTGGCCGATAAAGTACTTCGCGAATGCGTCGTTAGGGGCACCGATGGGAAAGGCCATCTCGTTTTGGTGCTCGGCCTTTGCGTCGGCGGCATCGTCATCCGCCCAGACCTCTTTCGCCATGCGGAAGGCCGCCCACGCCTTGGGCCAGCCTGCGTAAAACGCCGCATGCGTAAGGATCTCCGCTATCTCCGCCCTGGTCACGCCGTTGTTCTTTGCGGACATCAGATGATATTGGAACGAGGAGTCCGTCAGGCCCTGCGCCATTAGGGCAACCACCGTCACTATGCTGCGATCTCGCAAGGAAAGCTCGCCCTCCCGGCTCCACACCTCGCCGAACAGCACATCATCGTTGAGCTGTGCGAACTTGGGGGCGAACTCCCCCAGGGCATCTCTGCCTGCCGTCTGCTTAATTGCCATGATCGATTTCCTCCTATCGATGGTTCTGGACACGAATCCGTCTCCACGCGGCTAAGTAGCCCGCCTAGATTTCCATGCCCATTCGTCGCACCTGTTCCAGAGCGGGATACCCGGCGATATCGCCCACACCGTTCACGCCGCCGGCGAAAACCGTTTTGCCCATTACGGACCACCCCTTGCGCTACCGATTTGTATTGACGAGAATGAAGGTAATACCTAAACCTGACTTTAGGTCAAGGAATGAATTCGAGATTTATTCGGAGGGGCCATGTACACAATCGGACAGGTGGCGGAAATGTTCGGCTTGCCCGCCTCAACGCTGCGGTATTACGACAAGCAGGGATTGTTCCCGGGGCTGGAGCGGACGTCCGGCATTCGCCGATTCGGCGATACGGAACTCGAGGCGCTTCGGGTCATCGAATGCCTGAAGAAGGCGGGAATGGAGATCAAGGACATCCGTCTGTTCATGGAATGGTGCGCAGAGGGGCCATCGACCTACCCGAAGCGCAAGGCCATGTTCGAGGAGCGGAAGGCCCACATGGAGTCGGAGATCGAGAACATGAACCGCGCGCTGGACATGCTGAAGTTCAAATGCTGGTACTACGAGCAGGCGATTCAAGATGGCAACGAGGATAGAGTGAAGGCACTGATTCCCAACAATTTGCCGGAAGAAATCAAAGGCGCCTACGAGAACGCGCACGCTCGATAAAGCCGTTCGCTATCCATGGGGCTCCGGCAAGGAGCTCTTTCCGAACAGAACGAAAAAGAAAACCTCCGAACCAAAGGTCCGGAGGCCGTTATTTCCGCTATTCCCACTCGACAATAGGAGCCACTGGCCAAAAGCCTGTCAACATCAAAACAAGTTCTCAATCCGTCGATTCCACGTGAGGCAGTGATCCTCATTTGATACCCGCGCTGCTTGCGCACTAGGAAGCAAAGGAATCTGGCCACCGCTCAAATAAGATCACCGCCATCTTGCATAAACGACGCCATGTTAAGGTGCCTGACGCCATCCCTCTCCTGCAATAGAGGATCAAGCGTGAACAAGTAACGCGGATACCCATCCCTGATGTGGCCGAACGGCCTGTACTCGCGCTCCTCGACGCCTCTGTCGGCAATCGACATAGAGACCTAGATATAGGCGTAAGCATTGCGCCTACGAGCGATGAAGTCACACTCGAGCTTCCCAATACGGCCCACAGAAAGTTCGTACCCGCGCGATGCAAGATAGAGGTAGATCTTCACGTCGGTATATACGCAAGATGCACCCCTTTTTCTCAGCGTCCATTTCATCAGTTATGGGGGTGCTTTTTTACATTTTATAAAAAAGCGTTGTTAGCGCCGGGCGATTTTAGCCGCTAATAGTCAAACTATTTTGACCAATCCCGGTCACCGAATAATGGCCACCGTGCCTCCCCGCCGCCACTAC
>JAIHTM010000342.1 GCA_022713905.1 Collinsella sp. | reverse complement strand
TGCTGCCGCCGCCGCTGGCGTGGCGAACGGCAAGGCCGACGTGCTCATCCAATCCACTGCGCCGGCCACGTCGATGCGCAAGCCGACTACCTTGTGGATCGACACCACCGGCGGCGCTAACACGCCGAAACGGTGGAACGGCAGCGGTTGGATGGCCGTGACGGACAAGGCGGCCACCGATGCGGCGAACGCCGCCGTCAAGGCACATGCTGCCGCGCAGACGGCGCAATCAACGGCCGACAAGGCTCAGACCACAGCCGCCAACGCTGCCGCGCAGGCGAATCAGGCGCAGGCCGCCGCCAAGAAGGCGCAGACCACCGCCGACGGCAAGAACCTGATCTACCGTGGCCCGGACGAACCCGCGCATGATGGGCTGAAACCGGGCGACATGTGGTGGCGCACGCAGAAGTACTGGACGAGGTGGAAAGGCGAGAAGAACGCAAGCCCCTCACTGCTCGCGGACTTCTACACGTATTGGCAGGGCGCGCCGAACAATTCTCCTTCCGTGCTTGTCCCGTTGGCCGACCGCGTGGTCGAAGTCCTGACGTGGGACGGCACCCGCTTCACGCCGTTCGACCTCGTGGCCAACAATATTCTGGCTGCCGGCACGGTGGCTGCGAAGCATCTCGCCGTGGATGCCGTGACTGCCGAGAAGGTCAAGGCCAATGCGATCACGGTGGACAAGCTCGCCGCCAACTCGGTGACGACGGAGAAGCTTGTGTCCGACGCGGTGACCGCCGCGAAGCTCGCAGCAGACAGCGTGCAGGCGCGCAACATCGTCTCGCTCGCCATCACGACCGACAAGTTGGCTGCGAACTCGGTGACGACCGCGAAGCTCCGCGTGACGGAGGACATGACCGTGGCGCTCCTGAATGTCCATAAGATTCAGGCGGGCGACATCGTGGCCGGCGCTGTCACGACGGACAAGCTGGCCACCAATTCGGTTAACGCGGACAAGCTGGCCTCGAACAGCGTGAATGCGTCGAAGATAGTGTCCGGCGCGATCACCGTCGACAAGCTCGCCGCCAACTCGGTGACGGCTGTCAAGATCGCGGCTGGCACTATCACGTCCGACAAGGTGGCGGCGGGCCAGTTCAAGGGCTATGTCTTCACCGGCGCGATATTCCAGTCCAGCGAGGCGGAGAATACTGGCGTGAAGCTCAATTCGACCGCATTGCAAATGTGGGATTCCAACCATAACCAGACCGTCTATCTGGACGGTGAAGGCAAAAGCAATCTGCTGTCCGGCACGTTCCAAACCCGCACCAGCGGACATCGCGTGCGCATCAGCCCGGATTATCGGACTAGCCTCGTCGGCGGCACGGAAACGTTCGTTGGTGACGGTATTGAATTCCCGGCGTACAAGGGGGAGACCGCCTACTGGAAGAATCCGGCCATCGCGTCAGCCATCCAGTCGAATCAGGTCGGCGAGATGGGCGAATTGGACTTGTGGAGCGGACGCGTCACCGAGCACGATCCGGCTGCTTTCCTGCAACTCCAGTCTAAGCCACGACAGAGGGGCGGTACCGGCAGCGGCGGCGTCACATCCAGAGTGCAGGCCTTGGCGAACACGGATTACGACGAGCCGGACATCAGTAAGAAAAGCAGCGCAGCGCTCACTCTGTCCGGCGACAGCACGAACGGTTCGGAGTTCTGGGTGGAAGCCAAAGACGCGAACGGAACCGTCGGAGTCGGAGCGAACATCGCGACCGGATACCTGTATCTCGGCGGCTTTCTTGGCGGCATCACAAACCGTTGCACTTTCCACGGCGCGGCCGCATGGAGGGCGTGGTGGCCGAATCCCGGCCAGCGCATCGCGACCGGCGCATCAACGCAGGTCAATTGCACGTTCAGTCCGACGAAATACGGCCACTATTACGTGGTCGCGAACGCGGATTCACAATGGTCGGGCATCATCGCGCATCCGGTAAACACGGGCGGCCAGAGCGGCTTCCAAATGAAGCTTTACAACGCCGACCAACCATGCCCGGTCGACGTGTACGCCGAATACCTCGCCTATCTG
>JAIHTM010000341.1 GCA_022713905.1 Collinsella sp. | reverse complement strand
CAGATAGGCGAGGTATTCGGCGTACACGTCGACCGGGCATGGTTGGTCGGCGTTGTAAAGCTTCATTTGGAAGCCGCTCTGGCCGCCCGTGTTTACCGGGTGCGCGATGATGCCGGCCCATTGCGAATCCGCGTTCGCGACCACGTAATAGTGGCCGTATTTCGTCGGGTTGAGCGTGCAGTTGACTTGCATTGATGCGCCGGTCGCGATCTTGTAGCCGGGATTCGGCCACCACGCCCTCCATGAGGCCGCGCCTTGGAACGTACGACGGTTCGTGATGCCGCCAAGAAAGCCACCAAGATACAGGAATCCGGTCGCGATGTTCGCTCCGACTCCGACGGTTCCGTTCGCGTCTTTGGCTTCCAACCAGAACTCCGAACCGTTCGTGCTGTCGCCGGACAGAGTGAGCGCTGCTCTGCTTTTTTTGCTCTCGTCTGGCTCGTCGTAATTCGTGTTCGCCGTAAGGTACGCCTGCGATTTGATGCCGGCGCTGCCCGCCGTACCTCCCCTCGAACGTGGTTTAGAGGACAGTCTCATGTACGCTGCCGGATCGTTTTTCGTGACGTGTCCGCTCCACAGATTCAGCTCGCTCATCGAGCCGACCAGATTCGACTGGATAACGGACGCGACCGCCGGATGACTGTAGTAGGCGGTGGATCCGTTGTATGCGGTGAATTCCAATCCGTCACCGGAGAAAGTCTCTGAACTTCCGATGATGGACGACTGGTAGTCCGGGCTGATGCGCACCCTATGCCCGCTCGTGCGGGTCTGGAACGTGCCGGTCAGCACATTCGACCTGCCCTCGCCGTCCAGATAGACGGTCTGGTTATGGTCGGAATCCCACATCTGCAATGCGGTCGAATTGAGCTTCACGCCAGTATTCGCCGCCTCGCTGGACTGGAATATCGCGCCCGTGAACACATAACCATGGAATTGGCCTGCCGCCACCTTATCCGACGTGATCGTGCCAGCCGCGATCTTCACAGCGGTCACGCTGTTCGCGGCCAACTTGTCGGCGGTGATCGCGCCGGACACGATCTTCGACGCGTTCACGCTGTTCGCGGCGAGCTTGTCCGCGTTCACCGCGTTAGCGGCGAGCTTGTCGGTCGTGACCGCGCCAGCCACGATGTCGCCGGCCTGAATCTTATGGACATTCAGGAGCGCCACGGTCATGTCCTCCGTCACGCGGAGCTTCGCGGTCGTGACCGAGTTCGCCGCCAACTTGTCGGTGGTGATGGCGAGCGAGACGATATTGCGCGCCTGCACCGAGTCGGCGGCGAGCTTCGCGGCGGTCACCGCATCGGCAACCAGCTTGTCCGTCGTCACGCTGTTTGCGGCGAGCTTGTCCGCCGTGACCGCGTTCGCGCTCAATTTTTCGGCTGTGACAGCGTTCGCGGCGATGGTCTTCGCATCGACCGTCCCGGCAGCCAGAATATTGTTGGCCACGAGATCGAACGGCGTGAAGCGGGTGCCGTCCCACGTCAGCACCTCGACCACGCGGTCGGACAATGGCACCAAGACGCTCGGACTGTTGTTCGGCGCGCCCGTCCAGTACGTGTAGAAGTCGGCCATGAGGCTGGACGAATTATTCTTCTCGCCTTGCCAGCGCGTCCAATACTTCTGGGTGCGCCACCACATGTCGCCCGGCTTCAGCCCATCATGCGCGGGTTCGTCCGGGCCACGGTAGATCAGGTTCTTGCCGTCAGCGGTGGTCTGAGCCTTTTTAGCTGCGGCCTGTGCCTGATTCGCCTGCGCGGCAGCGTTGGCGGCGGCGGTCGAAGCCTTGTCGGCCGTTGATTGCGCCGTCTGCGCGGCAGCATGTGCCTTGACAGCGGCGTTCGCCGCATCCGTGGCCGCCTTGTCCGTCACCGCCATCCAACCGCTGCCGTTCCACCGTTTCGGCGTGTTAGCGCCGCCGGTGGTGTCAATCCACAAGGTAGTCGGCTTGCGCATCGACGTGGCCGGCGCAGTGGATTGGATGAGCACGTCGGCCTTGCCGTTCGCCACGCCAGCGGCGGCGGCAGCA
>JAIHTM010000029.1 GCA_022713905.1 Collinsella sp. | reverse complement strand
AGTTTCGCCTGGTAATCCTTGACGGCTGCTCAAAACTCGCCAAAGCGATCTCCGAGCCGCTTGTCGACTATCTGGCGAGTCCCAGCCCCACGACGGTTTGTCTCATCATCGCCGACTCGCTTGCCAAGAACACGCGCCTGTATAAGGCGATCGCCAAGATCGACAAGAAGGCGGTGATCGATTGCTCCGGTACCAAGCGCTGGGAGCTACCGCGCCGCGTGCAGCAGATGGCGACGCAGCACGGCAAGTCGATCTCGACGGCGGCCGCCGAGGAGCTCGTCTCGCGTTCGGGTGAGAACACCCGCATGCTCGATAACGACTTGGCTAAGCTTGCCCAGATGGTCGAGGCGCCCCAGATTGAGCTTGCCGACGTTGAGCGCTGGATTGTACGTACGGCCGAGGTTCAGCCCTGGGACTTTCTCAATGCGGTCTCGGCCCGTGACATGCGCCGCTCGCTCGAACTCTTCAATCTACTGCCCGCCAAGAGCTACGTGTGGACCTACACGCTGTTGTGCGGGCGCATCCGTGAGCTGATCGTTGCCAAGGCGCTCGATGCGCGCGGACAGGGTCGTGAGCTGGCCGCAACGCTCAGGCTCCAGTCTTGGCAGGTCAAGAATCACCTGACCTGGGCGCGCCGCTTTTCGATGGCAGAGCTCGTCGCAGCGCTCGAGGGCGCGGTCGATGTGGAGCTCGCGCTCAAGGGTTCGGCCGATTCTCAGACCGCGCTTTTGCTCTGGATTACGAACATCTTGAGAAAATCGTGATGATACCTGCCTATTTGACAAATTCGTTCTATCCCTTTGAGGGGGAGCGTGCTATAGTAGGCGCTTGCATGACCTCACCGTGTCTCAGAGGTGTCATACATTTTTTGCAAGGAACTCGAAAGGAACTCCAGAAGTGGCAAACATCAAGTCTCAGAAGAAGCGTATCCGCACCAATGAGGCAGCTCGCATGCGTAACAAGGCTGTCAAGTCCGAGCTCAAGACGCTGACCAAGCACGTCCAGTCCGCCGTCGCCGAGGGCGACGCCGAGAAGGCCCAGGCTGTCCTCAAGACCGTCACCAAGCGTCTCGACATGGCTGCCGCCAAGCATGTTATCCACAAGAACCAGGCTTCCAACCGCAAGTCCGGTCTTGCCAAGCTCGTGAACAGCATCAACTCCTAAGTTGTAAATTTCACACCACACAGATTACGCGCATAAATGGAGCCTGTTTTATGGAACAGGCTCCATTTTTTGTACCGCTCGGGTAAGATAGTCCGCATGAATACTTCAATTGACATTTCCCACATCCGCAACTTCTCAATCGTTGCGCACATCGACCATGGCAAGTCCACGATCAGCGATCGCATCCTCGAGCTCACCCATACCGTCGACGAACGCGACATGGAGTCGCAGCTGCTCGACACCATGGATATCGAGCGCGAGCGCGGCATCACGATCAAGTCCAATGCCGTTCGCGTGTCTTATGACGCCGACGATGGCGAGACGTATCAGTTCAATTTGATCGATACGCCGGGCCACGTGGACTTTACCTATGAGGTCTCGCGCTCGCTGGCAGCCTGTGAGGGCGCGGTGCTCGTTGTCGACGCCACGCAGGGCGTCGAGGCGCAGACCGTCTCTAACGCGACGCTCGCCATGAATGCCAATCTGGACATCGTGCCCGCCATCAACAAGATCGATCTGCCCTCCGCACATCCCGACGAGGTCAAGACTGAGATTGAGGACGACTTGGCCATCCCTGCCGATGATGCCGTGTGTGTCTCGGGCAAGACCGGCGAGGGCATCCACGATCTGCTGGAGTCCATTGTCTTTCTGATCTCTCCGCCCAAGGGCGATGCGAATGCGCCGCTCAAGGCACTCATTCTGGATTCATACTTCGACGAGTATCGTGGCGTCGTCGCCACGGTGCGCATCTTTGACGGCTCCATCAAAAAGGGCGATACCTTGCGCATGATGCAGGCAAAGGGCGACTTTTTGGTCGATGGCGTGGGCGTCAAGCGTCCCGCCGAGACGCCGGTCGACGCGCTGACGGTCGGCGAGGTCGGATACGTGGTCACGGGCCTGAAGGACCCCGAGGCCGTTCGCGTGGGCGACACCCTTACCTGGGCGTCGAACCCCTGCCCCGAGCCGCTTCCCGGTTACCGCGAGGCTAAGCCCATGGTCTATACGGGCCTGTTCCCGATCGATAACAAGGACTACGAGAACCTGCGTGACGCGCTCGATAAGCTGCATGTCAACGACCCGTCGTTGGTGTGGGAGCCCGAGACTTCGGTGGCGCTCGGCTTTGGTTTCCGCGTTGGCTTCTTGGGCCTGCTGCATATGGAGGTCGTTAAGGAGCGCCTGGAGCGCGAGTTCAACCTGGACCTGATTGCCACGAGCCCTTCGGTGGACTATCACGTCTACAAGACCGACGGCGAGATGATTGATGTTCGCAGCCCGCAGGATCTGCCCGAGGCTACGCGCATCGAGCGCATCGAGGAGCCCTACCTCAAGGCCAAGATTATCTGTCCGCCCGAGTATACGGGTGCCGTCATGCAGCTCGCTATCGAGCATCGCGGCATTACAACCGACATGATCCATCTCACGAGCAAATCGGTCGAGATGCGTTTCGACATGCCGCTTGCCGAGCTCATTCTGGACTTTTTTGACCAGCTCAAGAGCCGCACCAAGGGTTACGCCTCGCTCGACTACGAGTTCAACGAATATCGCCCCTCCGAGCTCGTCAAGCTCGACATCCTGCTTTCGGGCGACGAGGTGGACGCGCTGTCGTTTATCGTGCACAAGGATAAGGCTTATGGCCTGGCCCGCGGTCTGTGCGACAAGCTCAAGGAAATCATTCCGCGCCAGCTGTTCGAGGTGCCCATCCAGGGTGCTATCGGCAACAAGATCATCGCCCGTTCCACCGTCAAGGCGCGTCGCAAGGACGTGCTTGCTAAGTGCTACGGCGGCGATATCTCGCGTAAGCGCAAGCTGCTCGAGAAGCAGAAAGAGGGCAAGAAGCGCATGAAAGCCATCGGATCGGTCGAGGTCCCGCAGGAGGCGTTTATGGCGATTCTCAAGGTGGACGAGTAGGTCCATGGCACTTTCTGAATACAGCAAGCGGTTGCTGGGCGCCTATGCCGAGCAGCCGTTCCTTATGGCTCCCATGGCGGGCGTGACCGATCCCGCCTATCGCATCATGTGCCGCCGTCGCGGTGCCCATCTTGCCTATAGCGAGATGGTGAGCGTGGCGGGCCTTGCCTATGCCAGCAATAAGACGTGGCGCCTGGTACTGCCGGCCGATGAGGAGCAGCAGATCTGCGTGCAGCTCTTTGGCTCCAAGCCCGATCAGTTTGCGAGCGCTGTTGCTGCCGTCGAGGAGCGTGTGGGCGATCGCCTGTCGCTGATCGATATCAACATGGCCTGCCCGGCTCGCAAGGTCGTCACCAAGGGCGAGGGCTCGGCGCTTATGCGCACTCCCGATCTGGCCGAGCAGATCGTCGAGGCGGCGGTGGGCGCGGCGCATGTGCCCGTGACCGTAAAAATCCGTAAGGGCTTTTACGCCGAAGACCGCAACGCCGCGACGTTTGCCCAGATGCTTGAGGGAGCAGGGGCCGCCGCGGTGGCGGTACATGGTCGCTGCGCCACGCAGCTCTATACGGGCCAGGCCGATTGGTCGGTCGTCGATGAGGTGGCCGACGCCGTCGAGATTCCCGTTATCGGTTCGGGCGATGTGTTCTCGGCAGAGGACGCTGCTGAGCATCTGCAAAGCTCGGGTGCCAGCGCGGTGTTTATCGCGCGCGGCATCTACGGCAATCCATGGGTGTTCGGCGATGCCCGAGCCCTTGCACTCGATGGCACGCCGGTTCCTTCTCGCTCCTCGGTTGAGCGCCTGGATGCCCTGCGCGAGCACCTGACGCTCACGCACGAGCTGTTGCCGCTCATGTCGCGTGCCCGCGCGTACGCAAGCTGGTATCTAAAGGGCATGCCCCATGCTGCCGCCTGGCGCGCTCAGGTGGTGCGTTGCTCCACATACGAGGAGTTCATGGCACTGGTCGATGATATCGAGCACGATGTGGTGGCCTGTGAGGCCGCACTTGCCGCCGGCGAGTCGGTGCCCGCTCATCCGTTGGAGGCCTAACGGTGGCCGTTACCGCGCTGTACGTGCATGTGCCGTTTTGCGCCCAAAAATGCCGGTACTGTGACTTTGACTCACGCAGTTTTGCTCCGTGCAACATGAGCGTTGCGCTCGATACCTATTTTGAGCAGTTGTATGCGCGCCTCGATGCTTTTGGCGACGCAGGCGCGCTTGCACAGATCCGCACCGTCTATGTTGGCGGCGGCACGCCGTCGCTGGCGGGGGAGCGTTTGGTAGAATTTGCCCGGCGTATCTCTGCGTGGTGCAAGCCTGTTGAGTTTACCTGCGAGGCCAATCCCGAATCGCTGACCGCAGAGCTTGCCACTGCGCTTGCCGGGGTGGGTGTCACGCGCGTCTCTCTGGGCGTGCAAACGCTCGATAACGCCGAACTTACCGCCATCGGCCGCATTCACGATGCCGATCGGGCGCTCGCCGCCATCGCGACGGTCAAGGACGCTGGGCTTGTCGTGTCGTGCGACCTGATGTGCGGCCTTCCCGGGCAGACCAACCTAAGCTGGCAGCGCACACTCGATGGCGTGTTGGCGGCGGCGCCGCATCATGTGTCGGTGTACCCGCTCACGCTCGAGGAGGGCACGCCGCTCTATCGCATGGCGTGTCGCGACGAGTCGCTCGAGCCCGACGAGGATTTTCAGGCTGCATGCATGGATGCGGCGCGTGAGCGCCTGAGTGCGGCCGGCTATCACCCGTATGAGGTGGCAAGCTACGCGCTCGACGGCCATGAGTGCGCCCACAACATTGCCTATTGGACCGGACAGGGCTATCTGGGTTTGGGCCGCTCTGCCGCCGGTATGCTCGACGCCGAGGATTTCGATCGCTTGGCCGGGCTGTTTCCCGACGTGCTTGCTCGCGGCGATGCGTATCGCGTGCGCTTGGTGCAACGCGACGATGCCGCGACGACGTTTGATGCCGAGTATCTGTCGCAGCGCGAGGCGGCGGCCGAGGATTTGATGCTTGCCTGTCGCATGACGCGTGGCATTGGGCCCGATCTGTTGGTTCGCTCGGCAAGCGTGATCGCTGCAGATGAGTTGGCGGCGGCCTGCGACCGTGCGGTCGAGTTGGGCCTTGCCACCTGGGTGCCCGATCATATTGAAGGACATGCGGGGCGCGTCACCTCGAAAGACGTTATCGCAGGTCGCGTCCGTGCTCGTTTAGCGCCCACTCACTTGGGCTGGCTCGATGGAAATGTGCTGTTCGAGCTGTTTTGGGGTCTAGCCTAGGCCGCTCGGGTAGAATTACCGCAATATATACGCTGCTGTGAGCAGGAGGTTGCCGCGCATGGCGACGATGAACGAAAAAGATTACTACGAGATTTTGGGTGTCTCCAAGGACGCCACCTCGCGTGATATACAGAAAGCCTTCCAGCAAAAGGCCCGCAAGCTCCATCCGGACGTCAACAAAGAACCGGATGCCGAGGAAAAGTTCAAAGAGGTTTCCGAGGCCTATGCTGTGCTTTCGGACGAGCAGAAGCGTGCGCGCTACGACGCCATGCGCTCGGGCAATCCCTTTGCCGGCGCTCCCACGGCTTCGCCCTATGGCGGCGGTTACGCCGGCAGCGCGGGCTACGGCAATCCCTTTGAGGGCGGCTTTCCCTTTGGTGGCGCCTGGGGTCAGCCGCGTCGCGGGCAGGCTGCCTATAATCCCGAGAACGGCGCCAACGTGGTCGTCGATATTAAGCTCGACGCCAAGGAGGCCAAGGGCGGTGCCCGCAAGACCGTCCGCTATACGCGCTTCGATACCTGTGGTCACTGCGGCGGTTCGGGCTCTGTTTCGTCCGAGCATGCACATACCTGTCCGAGCTGCGGCGGTCGCGGCCACATCGATGTCGACCTGTCCTTTCTGTTTGGTGCCGGCACGTTCCAGTCTGTCTGCCCTGAGTGCGGTGGCTCCGGTAAGGTCGTCGCCGACCCCTGTCCCGATTGCGGCGGCAGCGGGCGAACCCGTGTGACCTCCGAGCAGACGATTGAGTTTCCCGCCGGCACGCACGATGGCGACGAGGTCCGTATTGGCGGCATGGGTCACGCCGGCACCAACGGCGCCTCTGGCGGTGATCTGGTCGGTCGGGCCCATGTTGAGGCCGAGCGCTTGGAAGGAAAAGCTCGTACCGGTTTTTACCTGATGGGCATCGTGGCGCCGTTTTTGGTACTCTCGGCCATCTCGGGCGTGTTCTCGGCCTTTGCCGTGATGTGCTTTATTCCGTTTACCATGGGCCTGTTCATGGTGCTTTCGGACGGTGTGCTTCATCGCAGCCTGCTGTGGTGGAAACGCGGTGCGATGCAGTTTGCCAACGGTTTTGCCAACGGCTTCATGTTCGCGCTCGTGTCGGTTTGGTTTGCAAGCTGCTCGCAACGGGCCATGCTTTCGCCGTACCAAATGCAATAACATCAAACCCTCTGTTTGCGGTCGGCCCAGCTTGGGTATAGGACGCACTGTGACAATAATGAAAGTCGGAAGGATTCGGTCGTGTCGGAAAATAGGGATTACTACGAGGTGCTTGGCGTCGACAGGGATGCCGACGCGCGGACGATTAAGCGTGCGTTTCTAAAGAAGGCCCGTACCGTACATCCGGATGTTTCGGACGACCCCGAGGCCGAGGCCAAGTTCAAGGAGCTCAACGAGGCCTATTCCGTTCTTTCCGATGAACAGAAGCGTGCTAACTACGACCGTTACGGCACCGCCGACGGCCCTGGTGGTTCGGGCTACGTCGATATCAACGATATCTTTGGTGGCATGGGCATGGACGACTTGTTCTCGTCGTTCTTTGGCGGCGGTGCCGGCGGTGGCGCCCGCAGCCGTCGTGAGCGTCGTCGCGGACGTGACATGGCCATCTCGCTTTCGGTGACGCTCGAGGAGGCGGCGCTCGGCTGCAAAAAGACGATCAGCTATGACCGCCTTGCTCCTTGCGAGGACTGCAACGGCACCGGTAGGGCCGAGGGTGCGACCGAAAAGCAGTGCGGCCGCTGCCACGGTACGGGCTACGTCACGACGGTTCAGCGTTCGTTCCTGGGTCAGGTCCAGTCTTCCTCTCCCTGCCCCGATTGTCACGGCGAGGGCACGGTTATCGACCATCCTTGCGAGACTTGTGACGGTCAGGGCCGTACGCCTTCGCACGAAAAGATCGATATCGATATTCCCGCCGGCGTCTCGACCGGCCGCCAGCTGCGCGTGAGCGGTTTTGGCGAGGCCGGTCTTCGCGGCGAGCCCTCGGGCGATCTGATCGTCAACGTGCGTGTCGCCGACCACGAGCGCTTTAAGCGCAATGGCGACGACCTGTACCTGGTGAGTGATATCTCGATCGCGCAGGCCGCACTTGGTTGCGAGATCGAGGTCGAGGGCATCATGCCCGATGAGGTCGTTAAGGTGACGGTCCCTGCCGGTACGCAATACGGTGATACCGTGAGCGTGAACAACTACGGTATGCCCCGCATTGGCGGTGGCGGCTCGCGCGGCCGTCTGATCGTGCAGCTGCGTGTGCTCGTCCCCACCAACCTTTCCAACAAGCAGCGTGAGTTGCTCCAGGCCTTTGCCGACGAGATGGGCGATGACGTCGCACCTGGCAAGAAGTCTGTGACTGACCGCATTAAGAGTGCCCTCGACGATATCCTCGATTAAGGAGCCCGTGTGCTCGCACCCCATATTTCCGTCGTCAACCTCGGCTGCCGTGTCAACCGGGTTGAGTCTGACCGTATCACTGCCGATCTTATGCGCCTGGGCTTTGCTATTGTGGAGCCTCAGGATGCCGATCTGATCGTCATTAACACTTGTGCCGTTACGGGCGAGGCCGAGGCCAAGACCCGTAAGGCCGTCCGTCATGCGCTGGCCCATCCAAACGAGCCCTATGTGGTCGTGACCGGATGCGTGGTCAATTTGCATCCCGAGGAGCTGTCGGAGCTTTCGGATCGCGTGATTGCCGAGCCGTCCAAGATAGATGTCGCCGAACGTGTTTGCGAGGTGCTGGGTGTTGAGTCCGATAGCGTTCCCGCCTGCAGCGATGGCGAGGTGGTCGATGCGCTCGGTCGCTCTCGCCTGGGCGTGAAGATTCAGGATGGCTGCAACCATCGCTGCACCTATTGCATTGTGTGGAAGGCGCGCGGCCCCGAGCGCTCCGTGCCCGTCGAGTCCGTGCTCGAGCAAGTTCGCGAGGCCCAGGAGGCCGGCGTGCCCGAGGTGGTGCTGACCGGTGTGAACCTGGGTGCCTACGATGGCAAGAGCGCGACCGACGAGCACGTCGAAATCGATGAGCTGCTCGAGGCCATCATGGAGCGCACGTCTATTCCGCATGTGCGCATTTCCTCGGTCGAGCCCATGGATATCTCCGAGCGCCTGCTTAAGGTTATGGCGCGCTACCCGCAGCGTATCGCCCCGTTTTTGCACCTGCCCGTGCAGTCCGGCTGCACGGCGACCCTGCATCGCATGGGCCGTCCCTATAGCGCCGAGGCCTTTGAGGACACGGTGCGTATGATTCGCGCCAACTTGCCCCAGGCGTCCCTTTCGTGCGATGTCATCGTCGGTTTTCCTGGTGAGACGGACGAGGAGTTCGAGGAGTCGCTGGCGCTGTGCCGCCGTGTGGGTTTCTCGCGTATGCACGTGTTCCGCTACAGCAAGCGTCCCGGTACCCTTGCTGCCGACATGCCCGACCAGGTACCCCCTGAGGTCATGGCCGAGCGCAGCCGTCGTATGCGCGCCGCCGCACAGGAGCTTGCGATCGCCGATGCCCGCCGCCGCGTGGGCACGGTCGAGCGTGCGGTGCTCGAGTATGGTGATAATTTGACGCTCGGCTCGTTCCATCATGCCCGTCTTGATGATACCTGTGGACTCACAGCCCCGTGCCTGCTCGATGTTGCTATCATCGGAGTCGATGATTCCGGCTTGGTCCATGCACGCAGGGAGGTTCATGGAAGCCTCGAAGATTAGACTTACCGTTCCCGAGGGTATCGACCCCTCGCGCGTTTTGGGCGCCGGCGATGGCGCCCTTCGTGCACTCGAGAACTTGGTGCGCGCCCATGTGGTTGCCCGCGGTGACAGCGTTGCCGTGAGCGGCGATCCGGACGAGGTCGAGCTCGTGGCGCGTTTTTTCGAACATGCCTTTCGTGAGGCCGCTGCCGGGCGCACGCTTTCTGCCGATGATGTCTCGCGCTGTCTGGCCGTTCTGCGCGACGGCGAGCATGATGCCTCGTCGTTGCGCGATGACGTGCTGCTATCGTATCGCGGTCGCGTTATCCGCCCCAAGACGCTCGGCCAAAAGCGCTATGTGGATGCCATCCGCTCTTCTACCATCACGTTTGGCCTCGGTCCCGCCGGTACCGGTAAAACCTATCTGGCCATGGCGCTCGCCGTCGCCGCGCTCAAGCGCCATGAGGTAGGCCGCCTGATCCTGACGCGCCCGGTTGTCGAGGCGGGGGAGAACCTGGGCTTTTTGCCCGGCACCCTCGAGGAAAAGATCGACCCGTATATGCGCCCGCTCTATGATGCCCTCTTTGACATGATGGATCGCGAGCGCACCGATGAGCTTATGGAGCGTGGCGTAATCGAGATCGCCCCGCTCGCCTACATGCGCGGTCGAACGCTGAGTGATGCCTTTGTGGTGCTCGATGAGGCACAAAACACAACGCCTGAGCAGATGAAGATGTTCCTGACGCGTCTGGGTTTTAATTCCAAGTTCGTGATTACCGGCGACCTGAGCCAGCGTGACCTGGTGGGTCGCCGCGGCGGTCTTGCCGATGTCGAAAGGATTTTGGGTCGCGTCGACGATGTGACGTTTTCTCACCTGGAGCGTGCCGATGTGGTTCGCCATGCCCTGGTGGGCCGTATCGTTGAGGCCTATGATGCATACGACGATGCGCGTGAGCAGCGCGCACACGATCGAAAGGAGTCCCGTTGAGTGTATTGATCAGCAACGATGCCGAGCTCGATACGCTGCTCGATGCCCAGGAGGTGGAGCACATCTGCGGAGTTGTGCTTGCCGCCGAGGGTGTTGAGCGTGAGGTCGAGATTTCCCTTTCGTATGTCGATGAAGACGAGATGCACGAGCTCAACCTTGAGTGGCGCAGTATCGACCGCACGACCGACGTGCTCTCGTTTGAATGTGACTCGGCCTTTGACGAGGACATTCCCGCCGATGAGACGCTTGAGCTCGGCGATATTATCCTGGCCCCGCAGGTTATTGCCCGCCAGGCCCCCGGCTTTGGCAACAGTCCCGCCGATGAGTGCCGACTGATGCTCGTGCACGGAATGCTGCACCTGCTGGGTTACGACCACATCGAGGACGATGAGGCCGAGGTCATGGAGGCACGCGAGGATGCCATTCTACGCGACTTGGCGCTTGAGCGCGGCGAGGACCCCAAACTCGTCCACGTCGGCCCCATAACCAATCATTCCCACGACTAGGAGCCGTCTATGATTCCCGGATCGAACAAGGACCATCCGTCCTTTTTAAAGTCGTTCTCATACGCGATGGAGGGCTTCGTCACTGCCGTCAAGACCGAGCGCAACATTAAGGTCATGCTCGCGGCGGGCGTGTGCACCGTCATTGCCGGCTGCATCGTGGGGCTCGATATTGCCGAGTGGGCTACGGTCATCATTTGCTGCGGCCTGGTGATTCACGGCGAGCTGTGCAATACCGCCATGGAGGCGATTGTGGACCTGGCGACCCAGGAGCTGCATCCGCTGGCCAAGCGCGCGAAGGATATCGCCGCTGCCTCTGTATACGTTCTTTCCATTACCGCCGCGATTGTGGGCGTACTGGTATTTGCCCACGCGCTCGACTTTATTTAGAAAGGGATTCCCATGTCCGACAATATGCAGCCTACCGATGAGTTTTTGGACGACGAGTCCCTGGGCGCGGTGGATACCGAGGAGCTCCAGGATGTCGAGGAGTTCGACCCGTTTGAGGGCATGAGCGATGAGGAACTCGACGCCCTGTGCGATGAGGACGACGTCCTCGCGGGCTTTGGCGACGTTGAGCCCGGTTTCCGCAGTGGCTTCGTGGCCTTGGTCGGCCGCCCCAACGCCGGCAAGTCCACGCTGCTTAATGCCTGCTATGGCAAAAAGGTCGCCATCACCTCGCCGGTGGCCCAGACGACTCGCCGCCGCATGCGCGCCGTCGTCAACCGTCCCGGCTACCAGCTGGTCTTTGTCGATACTCCGGGTATCCACAAACCCAAGGACGGCCTGGGGTCCGAGCTCAACAAGAGCGCGCTGTTCGAGCTGAACGATGTCGATGTCGTCGCGTTTTTGATTGATGCCACCAAGCCGATCGGCAGGGGAGACGCCTGGGTTGCCGAGCGTGTCAGATGCGCTCGTTGCAAGAAGGTCCTGGTGCTCACCAAGGCCGATGAGGCCGACCCCGCACAGGTCATGGAGCAGCTTAAGGCTGCCCACGAGCTTATGGAATATGACGACGAGATTGTGACGTCGTCGGTTAAGAACTTCAACGTCGATGCCTTTATAGAGACCGTTGCGCACTTTTTGCCTGAGGGTCCGCGTTGGTTCCCCGAGGACATGGGTACTGACGCTTCCGATGAGACGCTCGTTGCCGAGTTTGTGCGCGAGAAGGTCTTGCGCCGCACCCGTGATGAGATTCCGCACTCCGTTGGCGTGATCTGCGATGCGCTCGAGCAGACCAAGAAGGTGCTGCGCGTGCACGCCACCATTTACGTCGAGCGCGAGGGCCAAAAGGGCATCATCATCGGCAAGGGCGGCGAGATGATCAAGCATATCGGCATCGACGCCCGTCGCGACCTTGAGCGTATTTTTGGCACCCAGGTCTTTTTGGAGCTGGACGTGAAGGTCAAGGCCGGCTGGCGTGACGACGAGGCCCAGATTCGCCGCTTTGGCTACAACGCCGAGGACTAAGGACGCGCGGCGCGCATGGCAGGCTCCCGGACATATCGCACGAAAGTGCTCGTGCTCGATAAGACTAAGCTCAAAGAGACCGACCTGATCTTGACGATGCTTGACGAGCGGGGGCGGCAGGTTCGCGCCGTGGCAAAGGGCGCCCGCAAACCCGGCGGACGCCTGGCTGCGCGCTGCGAGCTGTTCTGTACGGTCGATATGCTGCTTGCACATGGACGGTCACTCGACGTGGTTTCCCAGGCCGAGCTTATGGAGGCGCCGCTCGGCGCTGCGCCCGATTACGAGACGACCTGCGCCGCAAGCGCGATCGCCGAGGTCGCGCGCGTGTGCTCGTTCGAGGACGCCGAGGACCCGTTTACCTTTGCCATAACGCAGCGAGCTCTTGCCCTGGTGGGCAGCGGGCTCGACACGGCTCATATGGACCTACTTGTGGCGGCATATGTCTTTAAGCTGCTGTCGCACGTTGGCTATCGACCCGATTTTTCGGCCTGCGTGCTGTGCGGAGACCCCATGCTGTCGTATTTTTCGCCCCAGGCGGGCGGTCTCATGTGCGGGTCGTGCGCGTCGAGCGTTCCGGGTGCCGAGCTGGTGTCGACCGGTGAGGTCGCGTGGCTGCGCGCCCTCATGTCGATGACCTTCGATGCGCTTATGGCCGAGAAAATCGACCCGCATACGGCGGCGTTCTTACTCGGGCTTTCGCATGTGTGGGCGGCGACGCATACCGACCAGCGCCTCCGTGCGATGGAATTCATGTTGGGTCGGTGATGATGCGCAGGCGCGGGCTGCTTGTGGTAACATATCGGCCTGTTGGTACCTCGACCTTGGTTGCTCGCTCCACCGGCGGCTTCCCAGTCCGAGGCGAATCGAGTCGCCCGTGGGCGACGTAAAACGAAAGGTGAAACAATGACTGTTTCCAAAGAGCGTAAGGCTGAGCTGACCGCCCAGTTCGGTAACACCCCGGTCGACACCGGCAACCCCAAGGTTCAGGTCGCCATCCTGTCCGAGCGCATCAAGGAGCTGACCGAGCACATGAAGTCCCACCAGAAGGACTTCCACACCCGTCGTGGCCTGCTCATGCTCGTCGGCCGTCGTCGTCGTCTTCTCTCCTACATCAAGAAGAACGACATCGTCGAGTACCGTGAGCTCATCAAGGCTCTGGGCATCCGCGACAACATCCAGTAGGATTTGTACATGCTAAGAGCGTCCTGCGCAGCGGGGCGCTCTTTTTGTGTAAGGGCGTGAACAATCACGCTCTGAAGCGTGGCGGGGGCAGGGGGCCCGCGTCACATGAGAAGCCCGCAGGCAAGGGGCCTGTGGGGTAAAGGAGAACAATGACACTCGTATCCAAGACCTTTGAGCTGTACGGCAAGACCTACACCTTTGAGTCGGGCGAGCTTGCCAAGCAGGCCACCGGCGCCTGCCTGGTCAAGCAGGGCGACACCACGATGCTCGACACCGTGGTCGTCTCCAAGGAGCGCAAGAACTACGACTTCTTCCCGCTGACCGTCGACTTCAACGAGAAGATGTACGCAGCCGGCCGCATCCCGGGTGGCTACCTCAAGCGTGAGGGCCGTCCCAGCGAGAAGGCCACGCTCACGGCCCGCATGATCGATCGCCCGATTCGCCCGAGCTTCCCGGATGGCTTCCGCAACGAGGTGCACATCGTCGCCACCTCGCTCGTCGCCGACCAGGTCAACCCCTTCGATGTCATCAACGTCATGGGTGCATCCCTGGCCATGACGCTTGGCGGCGTGCCCTTCGAGGGCCCGCTTGCCTGCGTGCGCATCGGCCGTAACGTGGAGACAGGCGAGTTTATCGTCAACCCCACCTACGAGGAGCGCGAGAACTCGGATCTGGACCTGGAGCTGGGCGGATCCGCCGACTTTATCTCGATGGTCGAGGCCGGCGCCGAGGAGATCTCCGAGGACGACATGCTCGCCGCCATGAAGTTTGGCCAGGAGGCCCTTGCCGCTTTCTGCCAGGCTCAGGACGAGTTCGTCGCCGAGTGGGAGCAGGTTAACGGCCCCATCGTCAAGAAGGAGTACCCGCTCGACCAGCCCGTCGAGGAGGTCCAGGAGCGCATCTTCGCCCACTACGACGAGATGGCAGCCGCCCTTCGCGACGCCGACAAGCTCTCCCGTATCGGTAAGGTCGAGGCTCTGAAGGAGTCCATCCGCGCCGAGTTCACCGACGAGGAGCAGGCCGCTTGGGAGCGCGAGATCCCCGTGGCGCTCAAGAAGCTCGAGAAGAAGGCCATGCGTACCATGGTTGTCGAGACGGGCGAGCGCGTCGACGGCCGTGCCGCCGACGAGATCCGTCCTATCATGGTGAAGGATAACTACCTGCCGCTCGTTCACGGTTCCGGCCTGTTCCAGCGCGGTCAGACCCAGGTGCTCTCCGTCCTTTCGCTCGGCATGCTCAACGAGGGCCAGCGTCTGGATACCATCGAGCCCACCGAGGGCAAGCGCTACATGCACCACTACAACTTCCCGCCGTTCTGCACTGGCGAGACCGGTCGTATGGGTAGCCCCAAGCGCCGCGAGATCGGTCACGGCAACCTGGCCGAGCGCGCCCTGCTTCCGGTGCTCCCCGACGAGAACGAGTTCCCCTACGCCATCCGCGTGGTCTCCGAGGTCATGGAGTCCAACGGCTCTTCTTCGATGGCTTCGACCTGCGGCTCCACGCTCGCCCTCATGGACGGCGGCGTGCCCATTAAGCGCCCGGTCTCCGGTATCGCCATGGGCCTGATCCAGGAGGAGGGCAAGACCGTGGTCCTGTCCGATATCCAGGGTCTTGAGGACTTCCTGGGCGATATGGACTTTAAGGTCACCGGCACCACCGAGGGCATCACCGCCCTGCAGATGGACAACAAGGCCACCGGCCTTACCTTCGACATCCTGGCCCGCGCCCTGCAGCAGGCCAAGGAGGGTCGTGCGTTCATCCTGCAGAAGATGCTCGATGTGATCCCCGAGCCGCGCCACACCACGCGCAGCACCGCTCCGCGCATCGTCTCCATCCAGGTTCCGACCGATAAGATCCGCGACGTCATCGGTTCCGGCGGCAAGGTCATCCGCGGCATCCAGGACGAGACCGGCGCTTCGGTCGACATCCAGGAGGACGGCACCGTCTTTGTCGGCGGCACCGGCGAGTCCGTCGACCAGGCCGTCGAGCGCATCAAGCTCATCATCAAGGTTCCCGAGCCGGGCGAGGAGTACACCGGTCGCGTCGTCTCCATCCAGCCGTTCGGCGCCTTCGTGAACCTGCTGCCCGGTAAGGACGGCCTGCTGCACATCTCCCGCGTTGCCAAGGGCCGCGTGGAGAAGGTCGAGGATGTCCTCAACGTGGGCGACGAGGTCAAGGTCGTCGTCATCGAGGTCGACGATCGCGGTAAGATCTCGCTCGATCGCCTGGATAAGCCCGAGGCCCCGGCTCGCGCCGAGGGTGCCCCCGAGGGCGACGGCGAGCACTTCCAGCGCCGTGAGCGTCCGCGTCGCGAGCGCTCCGAGCGCAGCGACCGTCCGCGCCGTCCAGGCGACAACGGAGGCCGCAAGCCCCGCCGTCACCACGACGCCGAGTAATAGCTACACATAAGCAGCTCAACAAGGGCGACTCCGTACAGGGGTCGCCCTTTTGCTTGCGCCCGGGAGGGCCGCATATGAAGTTTCCTGCTCTACAGTCCTGCGCAAGACGGAAAGCACATTAAGTGCTTTCCTTTGCGTGCGGAACTCGCGATAAACTTCATATGCGGCCCTCCCGGGCGCAAGCAAAAGGGCTGGTTAGTGCCGCTCGCTATTTAGTTAGAC
>JAIHTM010000340.1 GCA_022713905.1 Collinsella sp. | reverse complement strand
GTTTCGCCAGCTCCGCCCGGTCTGTGGCGGCCTGGTTGAGAAGCACCAGAAACTCACTGTTGGCGAACATGAGCCGGGCCGTCTCGGAGCGCAGGCACTCCTCCACATTCTGCGTGGCGGCGGTCAGGGCCGCGCCGTACTTGCGAAACCGCTTCCATGCCTTGTAGAGGAATTGGGCGGAGTAGTAATACTTGAAAAACAAGTACACCTCATCCACGAATACCCAGGTGTATTTCCCGGCCAGGCGGTTGGTGGCTACCCGGTTTTGAATGGTCTCCATGGTGACGTTGAGGGCGGTGGGCTTCAACTGGTCCCCCATCTCGTAGAGGTCAAAAACAATGATCCGGCTGTCTATGTCCACGTTGGTCTCATGGGCAAACATATTTAAGGAGCCCTCCACGAACAGCTCGGAGGCCAGGGCCAGCTCCTGGGCCTCCCGTTCCGGCTGGCGCTTGATCTCGTTCCTCCAGTCGGAGAGGATGGGCTGGCGGGCCTTGCCGCCGCTCTTGATGAAGTCGTGGTACACGCTGGCGGTGCAGCGGTCAATGATGGATTTATGGAAAGCCCCCAACTGGCCCTCTCCCATCTGCTGTTCGCAAATGCTCATCAGCAGTTCGGACTTGAGGGCCACCGGGTTTTCCCCCATGCCGTAGCCTCTGGCGATTTCCAGAGGATTGATGTGGTGGCGGCTGTTTGGGGAGATCTCCAGGACGATCCCCCGGAGGGCCCGCACCAGGTCCCCATACTCGCGCTCGGCGTCGATGATGATAATATCATCATTGGTAGACAGGGCGATAAAGGTGATAAACTCCTTCATGGTGAAGGACTTGCCGGAGCCGGAGACGCCCAGGATGAAGCCGTGGGGATTGAGGAGATTCTTGCGGTTGCAGATCAGAAGATTTTTGCTGACGGCGTTGACGCCGCAGTAAATGCCCCCCATGTCCTGAATCTCCTGGACGCGGAAGGGCATCAGGGAGGCCGCGGCCTCGGTGGTCAGCGTGCGGGTCACGTCGATGGAGCGCAGGCCATAGGGCAGGGCGGTGTTAAAGCCGTCCTCCTGCTGGTATCTGAGAATGGAGAAGTCACACAGGGACTTGGAGAGCAGGGTCTCCGTGTCGGCGTCGAGCTGTTCCAGTGTGTCGGCCATGTGCAGCAGGGTCACATTGGCATAGACCATGCGCTGATCCCTGGTGCTCAGATCGTCCAGAAATTCCTTGGTCTCCGCCCTCTGCTGTTCCAACTCATAGGGGACCACGGCGGTAAAGTTGTTCCGGGCGTTCTGCCTCTGCTGCCACCTGGTAATATCGCTCTCAATACCCATGATCTGAGACTGCACATCCCGCACCGCTTCGTCGGTGGGGACCGGGAGCAGGTCGATGGACAGCACCAGCGTCCGGGGGAAGTCGGCCATACTGGTAATCATGTCGTCCTTGATGTAACTGGAATACTTCCGCATGAACAGCACCCGCCCCACTTTGCCGCCCAGTTCAAAGTGGTCGGAGAGAAACTTCATGCCGTCAGGGGCGATGTAGTCTTTGAAGCTGTGCCCCAGGCGCATGGAGGCGTTCAGGTCAAACTTGTAAAACTGTTCCTCGCCGGGCCGGAAGAAGTCGTGGAGGATGCGTAGGCGCTCATAGGTGTCCAAGGCTTTCGCGCCGCTGTCCAGACGCCCCAGGTTTTTCGAGAGGTCGGCGTCTACCCGGTGGAAAAATGCCCTGGCCTCCTCCGCGTTCTTACGGGCCACGGAGACGGTGATGTACTTGTCCTGGATGAGGTTGTTGCTGGCCGCCGCCTTTTCCGTGAGCACCCGGTTGTATTCCCGGCGGTACAGGTCCAGGTCATCCCCGCACTCGCGCATGAGGACGCTGTGCTGAAAGTCGGAGCTGTTGAGGCGGCGGTTGTGAATGGTGATCTTGGTCACGGCGTCGGTGGGCAGGCTGTTGAGGACGCCGCAGTAGGATGTGAACATATCCCGCTGGTCCTCGTAGGAGGCCAGGGAGTAGTTGATGTCCGCAAAGCGCCAGGTCTGGCTGAATCTGCCGTTGACCTGCCAGATCC
>JAIHTM010000339.1 GCA_022713905.1 Collinsella sp. | reverse complement strand
AAGCCTGCAAATAAAAAGTCAAGGCTAAATTTATGAAAATTGAAAATTTTATACAGGTCGAAAAATAGGTATCAAAACAAGACCACCACACTCGTGCTGGTCTGAAGAGAAGTGTTATGAAACTATTCGGATTCTGGAAGTGATGAAAGATATTCTTTCACCCGACCATAGTAGATTCGTAAAAATTTATTGGCTCCGGCGGTCATATAGACGTAATAAGCTTTACCTTGGGCTCGTTTCTTATCGAGGAACTGATAAACAGGATCATCTTGGGGCATGGTTTTGATTAAAACATCCATTACCTGAAACAGAGTCTTGCGCAGAGCTGCGGAGCCTCGTTTGGAAGTGGGAACACTCTTTTGCTCATAAGAGCCAGAACCATTTACACCAGGATCCACGCCGGCAAAAGCTGTGAGCGCGCCTTTGTGAGTGAAACGGGTTACATCGCCAATCTCGGCCATGAGTTGTGGACCAAGTGATGGACCTACGCCTTTCATCTGCATGACGATAGGATATTCTGGGAGTTTAGAGGCTGTTTCGTTCATGAGGGAACGCAATTCTTCCACAGTTACAGAGGCACTGTTAAGTTGGTCAACCGCTTGCTTGATAATGAGTTTAGTAATTCCATCCTTTGGAAGTACAGGAACAAGCTCCTTTGCTTTTCCATAGATTTCCTCAGCTTTTGACAGGCTGAAGTTGTACTTCTTTCGTTTGCACCACTTCTGATAGTGGTCTATGAAAGCATGAAGGGACATTTTACGGACACAGTCCACATGCCAGTAAGTGGATGCAAAATCAACCCATTTCTGGCTGCCGTCACTACGTGCAGGGCTGTCAAAGTAAGTATTAATGCCAGGATAGGTCTGATCAAGGATGCCGATGAGGTTATTCTTCATGGCCGTCTTGTGCTTCATATAAAAGTTGAACTGACGGTTCATGGTTTTAAGCTGATTGCGTAATTCATCCATGACACTATATTGTTTTAGATTTTGCCATTTGTCAAGTGCATAGCGTGCAATCTTAACGGCATCCGCTTTGTCAGATTTGACCTTACGAAGGGAGTCATTGTCAAAGTCCTTGATAAGTTTTGGGTTGATGGCGCTGACGAAAAGGTCGGCCTTGGAAAGTTGATGTGCCAGGACTTCATAATAACGTCCGGTGTGCTCCATGACAATACGGGATTCCCCCTCAACGGAATGGATAAGATTAACAAGAGACTTAATGTCACTAGCCGAGTGTTTGATCTCGAAAGGTGCAGCAACAATCTCACCAAGGGGGCGAATGATAGCGACCATACTTTTGCCTTTAGAAACATCGATACCTACTGCGTTCATAAATTTGTCACTCCTTAAGATTTAATTATGCAATGGATAAGCACCAGTTTTACTCATTGCCTATTCAATCTACTGTGGTGTGACACGAATGCACCTAAGGCGATTCAACCTGCATAAAACGAATGCTGCAAATGAGGAGCTGGTTATCAGTCTTATTTACGGACGCGAAGTCCAAGAAAGGGGACGACATACCTATTGCTCTATCATTATACAGCTTAGGCAACAAGATGGATAATTCCTTACTGGTTGTAAGGGATATTAACCATAAATATATTGTAGTAGAAGGGGGATTCTAAACATGGCTGCTGGAAAAGTACGTTCAGCTAAAAAGAGACGTTTCATTCATAATACGATCGTACATGTCGTACTTGCCATTTTGGCGTTGATCTGGGTATTCCCGATTTTATGGGTAATACTGACAAGCTTCCGGGCAGAGAAGGGGTCCTATGTTTCCACTTTCTTCCCACAGAGCTTTACACTGGATAATTATGTGAGACTGTTTACAGACACCTCCATTCTGAACTTTCCACAGATGTTTGCGAATACCTTGTTCATCGCGGTGTGTTCCTGTATTCTTTCCACATTTTATGTGCTGGCGGTATCTTATTGCCTTTCCAGGCTAAAATTCAAGTTGCGGAAGCCTTATATGAACATGGCGATGATCCTGGGACTGTTTCCCGGATTCATGTCCATGGTTGCCGTTTACTTTATCTTAAAGGCAATCGGACTGACAG
>JAIHTM010000028.1 GCA_022713905.1 Collinsella sp. | reverse complement strand
CCGCGTGAGCCGCGTGAGCCGCGTGAGCCGCGTGAGCCGCGTGAGCCGCGTGAGCCGCGTGAGCCGCGTGAGCCGCGTGAGCCGCGTGAGCGTTTTCCATGCCGGTCGGCGTGGAAAACACTCACGCGGTCATCAGCGGATTGGTCGGTATCGTTTGATGGGTGTCATGCGGTGACGAGTGGCTTGATTCCTTCGATGTTGCCGGAGTCGAACGTAAGGAGGTCGTAGTCGGTCTGGAGGTTGATCCAGAACTCGGGGGTCATGCTGAACGCCTTGGCGAGGCGCGCGGCCATGGGGACGCTGATGCGCCTCTTGCCCCTGACGATCTCCCCGATCGAGGTCTCGCTCACGCCTATGGTCTTGGCGAGGCGGTAGTTGGTGATGTGCAGCGGGTCGAGGAACTCCTCCTTGAGGATCTCGCCCGGCGTGCTGTAGAGTCCCGCGCGCTCAGCCGTGGTAGTCGTCGAAATATACATCCGTTGCCTCCTGTTCGGTGCCGTCCCATTTGAATACGAGCCTGTACTGCCTGTTGACCCTGATGCTCCAGCGGCCGGCCAGATCTCCCTTGAGCAGTTCGAGCCGGTTCCCCGGGGGAACCTTGAGGTCGCCGAGCGCGTGGGCCGCCTTCAGCATCTGTAGACGTCTCATGAGCTGCCGTTCTACGCCCGCGGGGTATCCTGGCGGATAGGCTCCCCCGTACAGGAAGTCGGAGAGTTCCTTGTCTCTGGTCTTCATTTTCCTGATACTAACGTACTGCATTAGTATTGTCAAGGGTGGGTATGGTTTCGGCGGGGCCCGCGTCGCGCGGCCCGTGGCTCAGCAGGTGGACAGGTTGATGGTGATGGAGGGGTATTCGATGTCGGGCATCGGGTCCGGCCAGTCGACGCCCGCCTTGTTCATGATGTCGAGCAGGAGGGTGGAGTGTTCGGCGGGGAACTCCCATTGCCATGATGCGGCGTTGGAAAGCGCGTTGACCATGCCGCCGGCGACGGAGCCGCTGTTGAGCAGGTCCCGCAGGGCGATGACTTTGTCGCGGTCGCGGGGTCCGAGCGGCATGCGCTTCTTGAATCCCGCGAGGATCTGCCATTCGCCGGCGTCGAGCATGCGGGTGGTGCTGGTGATTATCACGGTGAGCATGTAGTTGCACATGGCCGGTCCTTTCCGTTGCGGGCGTGGAGGGGGTTTCGGGGGAGGCGGCCCGGGCCTCCCCCGGCCGCGCCGTCGGCTCGATGCCGGGGCGCGGCCGGTTCGAGGCGCCGGCTCAGCGCATCGATTCGGGTTTGATGCCCCGGACGGCGGCCGACGCGACGATGGCGGCGAGGGTTACATCCGGGTCGTTGACGAGCGCGGTGAATGCCATGGGCAGGGCCTCCGGGTCGTCTATGGCCCACAGGAGGTAGGCGATTGACGCCTGCTGTCCGGCGCGTTCGGCGGCGGGTTTCAGTCCGGCGATGTCCACGAGGATGTCGCACGCGGTGCGTACGGTGTCGGCGCGGCGCGGCGCGGACGGGTCTTCGAGGGTCTCGGACAGGGTCTTGGTGATGAGGTCCCTGACGGCGGGGTCGCGCGGCTTCGTGGAGATGCGGAGCATGCCTTCGACGCCGACGGACGTGTCGAGTGCGGCGACGAGCATCGAGTCGCGCACGCTCAGCCAAGCGTCCATCGCCGTGGCGAGTCTTCGTAGCATGTCCGGCGTCACGCGGGCCTTGTCGTGGTTCGCGAGGGCGTCGGCCCATTGACCGAACGCGGGTCTGAGCCATGCCGCGGCCTGCTCGGGGTCGAGGGATGCCGCCTTCCATTCGTGCTTGATGGTCTTGAGTCCGGTGCCGGTGGTGTTCTGGTTGTTCATGGTGTTGTCTCCTTGCCTTGTGGTGGCTGTTTTTTCTTTCGCCCGGTTGGGCAAGCGCAGCGTTACCGGCGGGAGCGGGTTCCGTCATGAGCGACGCGCCGGGCCCCGGCCCGTGCGTGGCGCGTTGACGGGTTCCGCGGAGCCGGTATGATCCAGAGGCTTTAGCCGACCGGGACGAAAGAAAACAGTCGTGCTGCGGCGAACCACCTTCGGTGGTGAGCTCCGTGCGGAGGGCAGCGCGGCGCGGAGGGGCTGCGCCCCGGAGCGCCGCACCGGTTCCCGGCCGGCGTCGTCGCCGGGTGGGGCATGTCATGCGGTCGTGTCGTGGTCCGGCCAGAGCATGTCGAGCATGTATTCGTGGGCCTCGATGAGGCGGTCCGGTTCGCCGGCCTTGAGGAGCGGGAGGGGTGATTGGCTTTCGAGCCGTTCGTCCCTTGCGCGTTCGCGTCGCCCGGTCTTCCATTGGCCGCGCAGCGCGTCCGCCATGTGGTCGAGGACGGCCCGTCTGGTTTCCCGTCCGGTCGTTGCGGGGGCCTTTCCCCGGGCGATGGACCGCCAGTAGTCGGCGATCTGGGCGCATGCGCTTTCGCGCAGCTCGCGTCTCTCGTCCCCTGTCGGGTCCGTCGTCAGGGCGTGGTCGAGCCGGCGGATCATGGTCTGGATGGCGCGGGCGTCGGCCGTCAGCGCGCCGATGTCGGCGTGGCCCGGCCAGTCCGGTCGCGGTTCGCGGATGAGGTCGCGCACGTGGGAGGCGGGGTCGAAGCCGACGGCATGACGCCGGACGGCCTGACGTATGGTCTCGTCGTCTTCGGCTCGGACGGAGAATCGCTCGCCCAGGGGACTGCGGCGGGAGAGGATCGTCGCCCCATTGTCTCGCGTGATGGTCCATCCCTGCCGCGCCTGGATGATTCGGGCCTCATGTCCGGTGACGTTCATGGTTTCCTCCTCGGACGCCTGCCGGTGCCCGGGCGCGGCGTCCGTGGCTCTCGTCGCCTGTCGTGGGAGCGGACGGCGAGGACCGCGCCGGAGATGGTGAGGATGATGCTGGCGGCGAGCAGGATGATCCATGTCCATCCGAGGTCGGGCGCTATCATGCATCCTTCCACGGCGAGGATGGTGCAGGCGAGTCCGGCGATGGCGATGACGATGGCTTTGGCCCTGTCGTTGCGGTTCATGGGGTTCCTTTCCGTATGGGGCCGGCGGGATGGGACGCGCGTCCGTCCGGGGACGGCGGGGCGTCGGGGATGCCGGGGACGTCTGTGATGTGGGGCATGGCCACGTGGCGGCGTATGGCCGGGTCCATGCGGCACCAGGCTATGTAGGCCGCGGCGCCGGCCCATGTGCGGAGTCCGCCGCCCGTCCTGTTTCCGGTTCGGCGTCTCATCGTCCGTCCTTTCCGCCGCATCGTGTGGCATGGCCGCGTCTCGGCCCTTCCCCGTGCTGGCTGGCGTGGAGGACTGTCCGGGATGACGGGTCCAGTCCCAGTCCGCTGTCTCGTCGTATGGCGGAGACACGGCTCATGGGCAGCCCGGCCATCGCGGACACGTAGAAGTCCTGGCTGCCGTCCCTGGGGGTGGCCGCGAGCAGTTCGGCGAGTTCCGCGTTCCCGATCATCGTCGTTCCCCTTTCAGCCATGTCGCGGCCCGGGCGAGCCATGATCCCGGACGTCCCGTTCTGTCTGGGGCGGGCGGGTCGGCGGGGATGACGGGTTTGGCGCTGATTTGCGCGTACACCCAGTCGTCCATGAACCGGGGCCGTTTGGTCGCGGGGACGCGTCGAGGGCCGGCCGTGTGGCGCGGGCGGCGCCGTGGATGGCGCCTGCATGCCGCGATGCCGCCCGCGGCGCGAGTGTTCGTTCTTCTTGAGGTGTTCATGGTCGTGCGTTCCTTCGTCGTGCGCGTGTGGTTCTGGTCTTGGCGGCACCGCCAGCGGCGCGTGAGATGTACGGGTAGGCGGTCGGATCGGGGTCGAGGCCTGCGTGGTGGGACTTGAGCCAGTGGGCGAGTTCCTTGAGGACTGGGCCCGTTGCGGGGCCGGACAGGGCCCGCGACAGGAGCCTGGGCCATGCGTCGTTGCCGTACAGGGCCCGCACGCGGTCGCGCAGCGCGTCGAGGTCCGGCGCGTATTGGAGCCCGTCGAACGGGTCGTCGTCCGGGCCTATGGTCCAGGCGGTGAAGCTGGCGCGTTCTTCGGGGCTCGCCGTGGCGCGTCCGTCCGGCCCTTCCCCGCCTTGGGCGATGTCGCCGGCGATGACGTACCGGTCGCCGGCCATGTCGCCGAGTTCGCGGGCGAGCCATGCGCGTTGTGCGGGGATGTCCTCCGGGTCGGACGGCGCGGGGCGCCGTCCGGCTTTGCGCGAGGGGCTGTGGGTCATGCCCACGCGGTGCTTGGGCCTGCTGCGGTCCATCCATTCCGCGCATGTGGGCGCGACGAGGTGGTTGACGAGCGCGGCGAGGGGCCGCCGGTCCTCGTAGTTGCGCCAGCGTCGGAGTGCGGTCAGGGTCTGTTCCATGAGGTCGCACATGACCTCTTCGACCGCGTCGGGATGACCGTACGAGCGCATGCGGGCGGTCACGTTGGCGCGGTTGTCCTCGATGGCGGCCATGACCTGTTGCGGGGTGAGGCCGCAGTCGTGCACGAGGAGCGCTATTCCCGTCAGTGGTGGGGCGGATTGTCGTGTCATGTTCGTCTCCTTCCCTTAGAACTCTCCCGGGTGGGCGGCGCGGAGTCTTGCGAGGTGCCGTTTGGCGGTGCTCACGCTGGATGCGACCCCGTCCCGGTACGCGCGCGGGGCCGTCGGCCGCTGGCCCGCGTCCTTGAGGCGCCGCGCCCAGTCGAGCCATGTCTGATCCTCGTCCGGGCCGCCGTCCACGGCGCGGTCAATATCCGTTTCATGCCCGGTGGCGTCGCCGAGCCCGTCCTTTCCTCCTGCCGGTGCCGGGCCGCTGGGGATCTCCTCGATGGGGCCGGTCGCTTCGGTCTCGCCTCCCGCGGCGGCGTCTGTCTGGATGGTGGCCGTCCGCGGGGGACATGTCTCATTGGCTTCCGGGCGCCCATCGGTCTCCGTGTCCGGATCGTCCCTGTTGGCCGGCGGCGCGGGGACGGGAGGCGTGTTCCTCCATAGCGTCGCATCAGGATGCCGTGGGGCGGGGATGTCCGCCAAGGTCCGTGCCGGCGGCGTGGGGAAAGCGGGCGGCGCGGTCCCGCTGTCGTTCGTCGCGCCGGGAGCCGGCGTCTGTCTCTCCCCCGATTGCCCGTGCGGTTCCGCGCCGGCCCCGGGATCCGATGCGGTCGAGATGGCGGCGGGCGCGTGCTTGTCGTGCCAGTCGCCGGCGATGATGACGATGAGGTGCGTGCTGTACATGAGCGCGCATGGCGGCACGGCCATGACGGCCATGGCGGCCCATTGGGGCAGGTTGCCTCCGCCGGCGAGCCATGCGTGCAGTATGTTGCCCGCGATGCTCAGGAGGCTGAACAGGCAGAATCCGGCCCATGGGTAGGCTTGTCCGCGGATGCCGCCTTTCTTGAAGCCCCAGGTGGCCCAGGTGCTCAGCAGGATCGTGCCGTCCACACACAGGGGTCCGCCCCATGAGAGCACCGGGTTGGTGCCGGATTGCGCGAACACGACTCTGAGAGCGTCGAAGCTCAGGGCGAACGCGATGCCGGCGAGCAGCAGTCCGAGCATGACGCCGGGCCACAGGCGCACGGTGTCCGCGCGCATGGTGCCGGTCGTGCCGGTGTTTTCCGTTTTCATTGGTCAGTCCCTTCCCGTTCAGGCCCAGGCCGTCGTGTCGATGCGGTCGCCGGGCTGGGCTTCGATGGCCCCGCACGCGATGCCGGAGAAGCGGTACAGGTGCTCGAACGCCTCGCCGAGACGGTTGCAGTCCTCCTCGTCGAGGATGCGTTCGGCCTGCGCGTCGAGGAGTCTGACGAGGGTGGCGGTGTTGTCTACGAGGTCGAGCAGGTCGCGCACGGCCTTGTCCATGACCTTGCCGACGGCGGGGCCGCCGGGGCGCCAGCGCCGGTCGTTCATCATCGTGTCGGTGACCGTGGCGATGATCGCGTTGGCGTCGCGCAGGTCCATGCTCCGGGCTGCGACCCATGCGGCGGTGTCCGGGTCCAGGCCGGAGGCGTCCAGTCTGGGCGCGGGTACGCCGGCGGGGAACATGCCGTCGGGGACGTCGACTTTCATGAGTCCCTCGCTCATGCGGCGTTCCTTCTCCCGGCGCAAGCTGTCCGACACGGTGGATTGGCTCAGGTCGAGGGCCTCGCTGATCCGTGTCTGGGTCATGCCTTTTCCGCCTTGGTACATGTCCCAGATTTTCGTGTCGAGCTGGGTCCGCTCGTCAGCAGTCAGCTGGTCGATGCTGTAGTATTTGCCGTCCGCGCCGACGATTCGTTTCGGTTTCGCGGTCCCGGACTTCTTGCGGGCGCGGCGCACGCTGCTCTCGTTCACGCCGAGAGCCGCGGCTACGGCGACGTTGCTCATGGCGGGGTCGATCTGGAGGATCACGTCGGCGCGTTGCGTGGCGGTGAGTTTCATGGCGCTGGCGCTGAACTGGTCGGCGCAGCATTGTTTCCATCCCTCCATGCCTGTGGGGTATCCGAGGGCGATCCATGCCTGCCCGTCGTATGCCTGTTCGATGAGCAGCCCCAGTTCGTGCTGGCTTTCGGCGGTCTGGATGATCCTGAGCCGGATGCGGTCGAACAGTCGGGCCGCGTCCTCGCGCGAGAACGTGCAGCCGGCGTCCTTGAGCCGAACGGGCAGGCTGTCGGTGTAGGCGACGACCGCGTTGGTCTCCCCCTCGCCGTCCGTGCTGCGGATGCGGATCGGTTCCGGAGCGGCCCCGTCGTCGGTGTCACCGTCCAGTATCGCGTCCGCGTCGATGGTTTCCGGCTCGTGGTATCGGCCGCTCGTCGGGTCTGTGGATGTGGGATAATCGGACATGGGATTCTTCCTTTTTTTCGGATTGGGCAGTGCATGCCGGGAGGGTTCCCGCCCGCGACGGGATGGCAGTCCGGTGCGGGAAGGTCTTTCGGTCCGATGCCGGCCGGTATCGGACGGCGGTCGGGTGGATGGTCGTCGGGGACGCTACTGCAGGATTGGATGGCCGGAATGGATGGATTCGCCGGGGACGCTAGGTGCGCGGCCCGCGCCGCGTGCGCGGGCCGAGACGGGATGGGATCGTTTCTGGAGGGCGTGGATGCGTTTCTGACCCATAGGCTTACGGGCCCGCAGATATCCATGGCCGTCACGGACGTGCGGCTGGATTCGTCTGCATCCATGGGCTGCTGCCCGTCCGACCGGGCCGTGAGCGAATACGGGGCGGCGTGCAGGGCGATCATGTCCGATTGGCGCGCAAGCGAGCGTGCCGCAGGAGATGCGGTGCGCCTGATGGGGTTCGAGTGGGCCTTGTCCCGGGGCGTGCGCCTCGCCGACCTTGCCGACGAGCGATTGCTGTCGTGCCTTGTGCTCATCGAGATCGACTCCGGTGACGAGCGCGATCGTCTGCGTCTTGTGTTTCACTCGGTCAACCGCGTCCGTCTGCGGGATCTGCGCGCCCTGTGTGCCTGACTCGTTCATGGCTTCCCTCCTTGCTCTTCATCCGTCGTCACGCCACGGCGGATTCCCGTCTCTTGTCATATGCCCCCTGGGCAGCGAGGAACATGAGATCCCGTTCCACGTGCGGCCCCCGAACCGTCTCGCAGCCGGACAGGATCTCGCGGATCCTCGTCGCGTACACGCTGAACGGCAATCGCTGGTCCAGTTCGCGCCAGGTCATGGGAACGAGCGAGACATCGTCCCTGACCGACCCGTCATGGTATGTGCGTATGTCATGTCTGGGCAGCACTGGTCCAGCAGGAGGTGTGGCCTCCGGCGACCGTGGCCTCACTGGATGGAACAGCGCATGCGACACAAGCCATCGGCGCATGTCCAGGTCGAACACGTCCAGTCCGATGATTTCGCCTTCTGACGGTGATGCGCCGGTCACCGTGGCCGCCAGCCAAAGGTGCTTCATTGGCACACCACCTCCCCATTGAGCACGGGTGCCGGGTCATCCGTCAAACCATACAGGTAATCCGTCGAAACGCGGAAATGACGAGCACAACTCTGTACTTCGCAGGCGGAAAAAGGAATCTCACCTCTCAGCTTCTTGGACATCGTTGCTTGACTCACCCCGAGAACTTGTCCCAATGTAGTTTGCGTCAGGCGGTTCGCTCTCCGGAGAGTTTCCACTCTCTGAAATATTCTAGTTACACCTATTTCATTCATCATATGAATAAGTATACACGAATAATCGACAAAAGAATAATCGGGCATGTAGGATAAGATTATGACTGAAATGAATTTTGTAAATGAGAACATCTCTCCTGTGGACGAATTGCAGCAAATCATCACCGACAACGTGGAATGGCTCCGGCGACGGAGAAAAATCACTCAAACCGATTTGGCCGTGGACATGCATATCAGTCAACCCAATCTCAGCAAAAAGATTCGAGGCTCAATCGCATGGACTCTTCCGGATATTGCTCTACTCGCCGACTATTTTGGAGTACCGGTGTCGTATTTGGTGACGGACAACATCGTCGCGCCCGTTTATCAGGGTCGACATGATGTCGAGCCCGATAATGCGGAATATCAGGTTCGGCACAACGCCGACCCTGATAGCGTTCGTCCCGAACTAGCCGGGGCCACCGGCACGCGCTACCTCGTGCGCCCTAACGACAATTCGGACGAAAACGGCAAAAAGAAAGGGCGCGGGGGCTCTCCCCGGGCCCGCGCGATCGTCATGGCTCGCGACGATTGGATGGTGCCCTCGGTGGGACTCGAACCCACACTGCGCAGATTTTGAGGCTGCTTCCTCTACCAATTGGGATACGAGGGCGTTTCTGGCACTCGCGATAGTTTAGCATATCGCTACGTCATTCGTCCATTGCAGGCGTGCCGCGCATCATTCCAGCGAGTCACGCCGGTTCCGTGGACGCCATACGCCCCGGCACGCGATTTACGCCGGTAGCATCAACGCCGCGCCGAATATCCCCGCAACTCACCAGCGCGGACCTACAATGGAAACACATAAGAGAACTATCAAAGGTGAGGCTTATGAGCATGGACAGTGACACTTACAGACCCTTCGATCCGTGGCGTCCGACACCGGTCAAGGAGGAGTCCCGCAAGCAAATCGTCGAGACCCATTATTTCAACGTGGACAGGGTCGCGTTCAGTTCGGCGCAGGTCGGCCAGTTCGAACGGTTCATCCTGCATGAGAACAACGGGGACACCGTCGGCGTCCTTGCGGTGACCGCTGACGGGAAGATTCCGTTCGTCGAGCAGTACCGCATCCCGACCCATCGCTGGACGTTGGAGATTCCGGCAGGCCATGCCAACGCGCCAAGCGAGCAGTATCTGGACGTTGCAAGCCGCAAGCTGCGCGAGGAGGCCGGCTACGAGGCTTCGAAGCTCACCCAGTTCACGCGCTTCATCAACACGCCCAGCTTCTCCTCGCAGTACACCGCGCTGTATCTGGCGACGGGACTCAAGGAGGTGGACCGTTCCGCGATCGGCCCGGAGACGCCACGTCCCGCTGTACGCCTGTACACGCAACAGGAGGCCATGGAGATGGTGACCAACGGCACCATCGTTGATGCGAAGACGATTATCGCGATCCTTCGCCTGCATGAGGGACTGCTGGAGCACATCGGCATGTGAGCATGTGAGATTGTGCGGTTCGCCTTCCGCACGAGACAGTCGCGCATCTGCCCCGCACCCGCGCGACGACCTTCCGCATCGTCCTTGAGCCGATGCGATTCCCTGGCGAAAGCGCGTGGGCCCCCGCTCGTTTCGGAGCGGGGGCCCACGCATGAGTATTCGGCTTCCGTCGTCACGCAGCGGAAACCGAATCTGCTATCAGCTGAAATCAGTCGTTGGCACCGACGGTGTGCACGTAGATGGTGTCGGTGCTGCCAGCGGCGTGCTCGCCCTGAGCGGAGCTCAGCACGACGATCTTGTCGCCGTCGGAGACCTTGCCGGCGTTCTTGAGGACCTTGTCGGTGAAGGCCATGAGATCCTTGCGGGTCTTGTCGTGGTAGTCCTCATCGAGCAGGAAGGCCTCGGTGCCCCAGGAGAGGGCCAGCCAGTGGTAGGTGTGCTCGTTGGTGGTCAGGCCGTAGATCGGGGCGGCCGGACGCTCGCGGGACACACGGTGCACGGTGTTGCCGGTCTGGGTGTAGGCGACGATGGCCTTGGCGTTGAGCTTCTCGGCCAGGTCGACGGCGGCGGAGGAAACGGCGCCGGTGGAGGACATGTCGAGGTTCTTCAGCTCGGGGATGCGGTCGAAGCCGTGCTCGGTGGCGAAGCCGGAGATGCGGCTCATCGTGGCGACGGTCTCGGTCGGGTACTCGCCGACGGCGGTCTCGTTGGAGGTCATCGTGGCGTCGGCGCCGTCAAGCACGGCGTTTGCGCAGTCGGAAGCCTCTGCACGGGACGGAACCGGGGAGTGGACCATGGAGCCCAGGACCTCGGTGGCGACGATGACGGGCTTGGCGTACTGACGGGCCAGCTCGATGATGCGCTTGGTGGCCAGCGGGACCTCTTCCAGCGGGCACTCGACGGCCATGTCGCCACGGGCGGCCATGACGCCGTCGAACGTCTTGACGATGTCCTCAAGGTTCTCCAGAGCCTGCGGCTTCTCGATCTTGGCGACGATCGGGATACGACGGCCTTCCTCGTCCATGATCTCGTGGGCGCGGTCGATGTCGGTGGCGAAACGCACGAAGGACATGGCGATGATGTCGGCGCCGGTGCGGATGGCCCAACGCAGGTCGGCCTCATCCTTCTCGGTCAGGGCTGGCAGGCTCACGGCCACGCCGGGCAGGTTGATGCCCTTGTGGGAGGAGACCGGGCCGGCAACGACGACCTTGGTGTGCACGTTGTTGCCCTCGACCTTGGTGACCTCCAGACGAACCTTGCCGTCGTCGATCAGGATCGGGTCGCCGGGGTGGCAGTCGCCGGGCAGGCCCTTGAAGGTGGTGGAGGTGATGTGCTCGTCGCCTTCGACATCGTCGGTGGTGATGATGAACTCCTGGCCTTCCTCAAGCTGGACCTTGTCCTCGCCCTCGGCGTTCTTCTTGAACCAGCCGCAGCGGATCTTCGGGCCCTGGAGATCGACCATGGCGGCGACGTTACGACCGGTCGCCTTGGAGGCCGCGCGCACGTTGTTGTAGACCTTGAGGTGATCCTCCGGAGTGCCGTGGGAACGGTTCAGACGGGCCACGTCCATACCGGCCTCAACCAGCTTGGTGATGCCTTCGGGAGACTCGGTGGAAGGACCGATGGTGTCTACGATCTTGGCTTTACGCATGAATGCCTACCTATTCTTATGTGATTTCTTCTAGGAAGAAGTCTTGCGACTTCCACTGCCACAGGCAAGTGTACTAGGTTTGGGCGACGTGAGCCACTGTTTTCACGGGCGTGTTGTGAGCGCTCACATCTTTTGGGCGGCTCAGGCTTCGCTCTTCGCGGCCTCGACCGACTTCATCTTCATGACGCTCGCGATGGCCGACGATCCGATGGCGACGACGATCACGACAAGCGACACCCACGTCGGTACCTCGGGCACCCAAGAGACCGGGTGACCGCCATTGATGAACGGCAGCGTATTGCCGCTCAACGCCTCCATCACCAGCTTGATGCCGATGAAGCCGAGCACGAACGCGAGCCCGACCGGCAGGTAGACGAGCTTGTCGAGCAGTGCGCCCAGCAGGAAGTACAGCTGCTGCAGGCCCAGCAGAGCGAACACGTTCGACGTGAAGACGATGAACGGATCCTTCGTCAGGCCGAAGATCGCGGGAATGGAATCAAACGCGAACATGACGTCCGTCGTGCCGATGGTCAGGAACACGATCAGCATCGGAGTCCAGTACGACTTGCCGTCCTTCTCGGTGCGCAGCTTCTCGCCGTCATAATCGTCGGTGATGCGAATCACCTTGCGCAGCATGCGGATCAGGCCGTTCTCATGGTATTCCTCATCATCATCGCCTCCGACGACCAGCTTGATCGCCGTATAGATCAGGAAGGCGCCGAACAGGAAGAACACCCACGTGAACCGCTGAACAATGGCCGCGCCGACCAGGATGAAGCAGCCGCGCAGAATCAGCGCGACGGTGATGCCGACGGACAGCACGTACTTCTGGAGCACTTTCGGCACGGCGAAGTTCGACATGATGATGACGAAGACGAACAGGTTGTCGATGCTCAGCGAGTACTCGGTGAGCCATCCCGAATAGAATTCGATCGCGGGCTTCGAACCGGCAAAGCACCATACCAGTCCGCCGAAAATCAGCGCCATGACCACGAAAAAGGCGATGTGCTGCACGCACTCCTTGGTGCTGGGCACATGCGGCTTGCGGCCGATGACGAACAGATCCACAACGAAAAACGCGATCAGCACCGCAAAGGTGGCGATCATAAAAGCGACAGGGGTTTCAGACATGTCTACCAGCATAGGAAAGGGCTGTGACGCTCTCTGTCACGAAATGCTCACTTGTTCGCTTCCGTCATCTGGCGCAGTTCCTTCTTGAGGTCGCGGATCTCGTCGCGCAGGCGTGCTGCGAGCTCGAACTGGAGCTGTTCGGCGGCGGTGTGCATCTGCTCGCTCAGCTGACGGATAAGGTCGGCGAGATCCTGCGCGGGAAGCCCCGCCTTGAGTATCTCCTCATGTCGCTTGTCGGCCTCCGCGGCGTCGAGGGAGGGCACACCCAGATGGGTGTTGCCGGCCTTGCCCGCGTTGCGGTAGCCGCCTTCGAGCAGCGTGGCCGTGTCCACGTCCTCCTTGGCGAGCATGTCGTTGACGTCGCTGATCTTCTTGATGAGCGGCTTCGGGTCGATGCCGTGCTCCTTGTTGTAGGAGATCTGCCGCACACGGCGACGGTCGGTCTCGTCGATGGCCTTGCGCATCGCGTCGGTGGTCTCGTCGGCGTACATGATGACCGTGCCCGATACGTTGCGGGCCGCGCGACCGATGGTCTGGATCAGCGAGCGGTACGAGCGCAGGAACCCCTCCTTGTCGGCGTCGAGGATGGCCACCAGCGATACCTCGGGCAGGTCCAGTCCCTCTCGCAGCAGGTTGATGCCTACGATGACGTCGATCTTGCCTTCGCGCAGTTCGCGCAGCAGTTCGACGCGCCGCAGCGTGTCGACGTCGGAATGCAGGTATTCGACCTTGATGCCGCGTTCCAGCAGGTAGTCGGTCAGATCCTCGGCCATCTTCTTGGTCAGTGTCGTCACCAGCGTGCGCTCGTTTTTGTCGACGCGGTCCTTGATCTCGGCGAGCAGGTCGTCGACCTGCCCCTTGGTCGGGCGCACGTCGATCTTCGGGTCGACCAGACCGGTCGGTCGGATGATCTGCTCGACCACGCCGTCCGACAGACCGAGCTCATAGTCGCCGGGCGTCGCCGACAGGTATACGGTCTGCCCGACGCGGTCCAGGAACTCCGGCCATTTGAGCGGGCGGTTGTCCATCGCGGACGGCAGACGGAACCCATGTTCGACCAGCGTGCGCTTGCGGGACGCGTCTCCCTCGTACATCGCGCCGATCTGCGGCACGGTGACATGCGACTCGTCGATGACCAGCAGGAAGTCATCCGGGAAGAAGTCGAGCAGCGTGTGCGGCGGCGTGCCGGGTGCGCGGTTGTCGAAATGCCGCGAATAGTTCTCCACGCCTGAGCACACGCCGACCTGCGTCAGCATCTCCAGGTCATATGTGGTGCGCATGGTCAGGCGCTGCGCCTCCAGCTCCTTGCCCTGCTTCTTGAGTTCGGCCACGCGCTGGTCCAGCTCCTCCTTGATGGTCTTCAACGCATGCTCCATGCGCTCGGGGCCGGCGACGTAATGCGAGGCGGGGAAGATGTGCACGGAGGTCTCGTGGTCGATCACGTCACCGGTGAGCGGATGCAACGTGGAGATGCGGTCGATCTCGTCGCCGAAGAACTCGATGCGGATAGCCAGCTCCTCATATACCGGGATGATCTCGACGGTGTCGCCACGCACGCGGAACGTGCCGCGCGTGAACGCGATGTCGTTGCGCTTGTACTGCATGTCGACGAACTTGCGAAGCAGCTGATCGCGGTCAATCTGCTGGCCTTCCTGGAGGAACAGCATGCGGCCGGCGTACTCCTCCGGCGTACCGAGGCCGTAGATGCACGAAACGGTGGCGACGACCACGCAGTCACGCCGCGTGAGCAGGTTCGCGGTGGCCTGATGGCGCAACCGCTCCACATCGTCGTTGATGTTGGAGTCCTTCTCGATGTACGTGTCGGTCTGCGGTATATACGCCTCGGGCTGGTAGTAGTCGTAGTAGCTGACGAAGTAGCTGACCGCGTTGTCGGGCATGAGTTCGCGGAATTCGGCGCATAGCTGCGCGGCGAGTGTCTTGTTCGGCTCGATGATGAGCGTCGGCCGCTGCAGCCGTTCGATGAGCCATGCGGTCGTCGCGGTCTTGCCCGTACCGGTGGCTCCCATGAGCACCACGTCGTTCTCGCCGTTCTCGATGCGGGTGGCCAGCTCCTCAATGGCCTGCGGCTGGTCGCCGGACGGCTTGTACGGTGATTTGACGACGAATGGCTTGTCGGCGCGCTCGATGTTGAATCCCATGGCTTCCAGCTTACCGCCATCCGTTCAGCGAACGGTTCTCAATAAGAAAAGTGCGAGGATAACGCACAAAACAGCACAATCGCACAAAACATGCATGTCTTGGAAATACAGGGATTTGGCGGGTTTCATGTGCGTTTTGCGGCGCTGCCGGGCTCACACCTTTTCACGGGCGGATGATTCAGTGAGCCTTCCACCGGCGATACAGCCCATCGACCTGCGCCAGCATGTCGGGGATCGGGCGGGTGGAATCGATGACGATGTCGGCAAGCTCCCGGCGCTCGGCTGTGCTCGATTGGCTGCGGATACGGTCTGCGGCCTGCCGTTCGGTCATGCCGCGCGTCGCGACCATGCGCCTGATGCGCATCTGTTCCGGCGCCTCCACCGTGACGATGTGATCGAATTGGAACGGAATCGACCGGATCACCTCTGTGAGCAGCGGCACGTCATGGACGATGACCTTCGCGCCGGGATTCCGTCGCTCCATCCGTGCGGCTTCGGCATATATCAGAGGATGCTCGATGTCGTCCAACCGTTCGCGTGCGCCGGGAGCGGCGTCACGGCCGAACACACGCTCGGCGAGCCACGCCCGATTGAGCGATCCGTCGGCCAGCAGCGCGTCCGGGCCGAACACGGCGGCGATCCGTGGCAACGCCACTCCCCCGGGCGCCACGATCTCATGCGCAAGTCCGTCATAGTCGATGACCAGCGCGCCGAGTTCCCGCATCCGGGCGGCGACGGTGCTCTTGCCCGCGGCGATGCCTCCGGTCAGTCCGATACGAATGCTCATGACATCATGCTATTCGCGACACGCCCGGTTTCGTGGCAGAGATGGAAGGCGTTTTTTTGGACTCTCGCAGCATTCCGCCATTTCACTGATTCGCGCATGGCAGGCTTGCTGGATATCCGGGCGTGTCGCGGTTGTTCAGGGCAGCCGGGAAGTGAGGATGACCGGCATCGCGCAAAGACCACCCTCAGTCTCGCTATGCTCGACCGCTCCCGCCGGCGGGAGCGGAATATGAAAAACGGGAACCACCCGTGTGGGGCGATTCCCGTTTTTCTATCTGCCGGCAAATCCTACCAGCATTCTACTTCTTCTCGGGATGAGATGACTCACTTGCCGAGCAGCTGATCGCGCAGAGCGGCGAGCTGGTCGGAGTCGGCGAGAGTACCCGTGGAGGAGTTGTCGGAAGAGTAGTTGGAGGTCTCCTCGACCTTCTCTTCCTTCGGAGCCTGGCCATCCTCGGCAGCGGAAGCCGCGGCGTTCTCCAGCTCCTTGGCGACGAACGCCTTGTGCTCCTCCCACAGTTCGTGGGCGGCGGCGTACTGGGATTCCCATTCCTCGCGCTGCTTCTCGTAACCGGCGATCCATTCGTTGGTGTTCGGGTCGAAGCCTTCGGGGTACTTGTAGTTGCCCTGCTCGTCGTACTCTGCCGGCATGCCGTACAGAGCCGGATCGAAGTCCTCGGAAGCCGGGTCGACGGAGTCGTTGGCCTGCTTGAGGGACAGGGAGATGCGGCGACGATCGAGATCGACGTCAATCACCTTGACGAAGACCTCTTCGCCGGACTTGACGACAGTCTCCGGGTTCTCCACGTGGCGGTTCGCCAGCTCGGAGATGTGCACCAGGCCCTCGATGCCATCCTCGACGGAGATGAAGACACCGAACTGGACGATCTTGGTGACCTTGCCCTTGACGATCTGGCCGGGAACGTGGGTGCGAGCGAAGCGCTGCCACGGA
>JAIHTM010000338.1 GCA_022713905.1 Collinsella sp. | reverse complement strand
GCGTTTGGTAAAACGCCGGAACAATCTAATGCTCGATCCAGCAGCGAAGCGTCTCGTCGGCCTGCAGGTGACGCAGGTTCTCCGCGGCGATGTCAACCACGTTGTTGAGGGTGGCGGCCAGATGGAACCAGCCGGAGACGTGCGGCGTGATGAGCATGTTGGGCGCATCCCACAGGGGACTTGTCGCAGGCAGCGGCTCGGGATCGGTGACGTCGACTGCGGCGCCGGCGAGATGTCCCGACTCCAGGGCGGCGACCAGGTCGTCGGCAACCACGAGGTCACCGCGGCCGCCGTTGGCAAAGAAGGCGCCCGGTTTCATCGCGGCGAAGAACTCAGCGTTCGCCAGACTGCGGGTCTCGGGCGTGCTGGGCATAAAGGATGCGACAACGTCCGCCTCGGCCAGGCGCTCGGGCAGGGCATCCATGCCGTCCATGTCCTCAAATACAATGGGGTAGACGAGCGGATGGCGCTTGATGCCGCGGACGTGCGCGCCCATGCTGCGGCATAGCGTGGCAAAGTGGCCGCCGATATCGCCTGCGCCCAGCACCAGCACATTGGCGTTTTTGAGCGAGGTGACCGACCCCAAATCCTCCCAGCGATGCTCGCGCTGCAAGTCGTGATAGCCGGGCAGGCGCTTCATCATGGAAAGGACCATGGCAAACATGTGCTCGCTCACGGCTTGGCCGTAGGCGCCCACCGAGCAGGAAAGCTTGGCGTCGGCTGGCACGGTGCCGGCGGCCAGGTAATCGTCATAGCCCGCGGTCTGCAGTTGCAGCAGCTGGAGGTGCTCGCACGCGGTAAGCAGGGCGGGGTCTATGTTGCCCAGGATCACGTCGGCGTCGGCGACCTGCTCACGCGTGACGGCATCGGCGCTCGTGTAGATAAAGTCCTCGCCCGGAGCGCTCGACTCAAGAATTGCGCGATGGCGGTCGTTGACGGGCAACAAAACCAGGATGTTCACAAGAAGTCCTCTCCGCTCGACCTGCCAAAAAGGGACAGGTTTATTTTGGCAGGTTTTATCAGGCAAAACGCTAAAAAACGCCGGGCTTCGTGATGGTTAACATATCCATCGCGAAGCCCGGCGCATCCACGGCTACCAGCTCAGCAGCTCGTGGCCGTCCTCGGTCACCACGAGCTGTACCTCGCACTGGGCCGAATCGCTGCCGTCCTTGGTGCGCACGCACCAACCGTCGCCCTTGCTGATCTTGATGTCGGGCGCTCCGGCATTGACCATAGGCTCGATGGTAAAGACCATGCCCGGAGCCATGATGGTGTCCACATCGGGTGCCTCGGTGGTAAAGCCCACAAACGGGTCCTCGTGAAACTCCTTACCGATGCCGTGTCCGCCGTACTCGCGCACCACGCTAAAGCCGGCGTCCTCGACCGTCTTTTGTACGGCCTCGGCCATAACGGACAGCGGCAGCCATGGCTTGACGGCCGCCAGGCCCGCCTCCACGCTGGCGCGGGTGACGTCGACCAGGCGCTGGCGCTCGGCCGAGACCTCGCCGATGCAGAACATGCGGCTCGAGTCGCTAAAGTAGCCGTCTAGGATCGTGGAGCAGTCCACGTTGATGATGTCGCCCTCGTGCAGCACGTCCGTATCGCAGGGGATGCCGTGGCAGACCACGTCATTGATCGAGGTGCACACGCTCTTGGGGTAGCCCTCGTAGTTGAGGTCGGCCGGCGTGCCACCGTGCTCGACGGTGTAGTCGTAGATCATCTGGTCGATCTGGTTGGTGGTCATGCCCGCGGCGATGTGCTCGCCTACGTAGTCGAGCACGCCCACGTTGATGGCGGCGGAGCGCTTGATGCCCTCGATGTCGGCGGGCGTCTTGTAGAGCGTGCGGGGCAGAACCTCCCAGCCCTCCTCCCACAGGCGCTCGAGGCGCTCGTCGAAGCTGCTGTGACATTTCTTATATTTTTTGCCGCTGCCGCACCAGCAAGCGTCGTTGCGGCCGGGTACGGGTCCTTTGTCATACATGGCTAACTTCCTTTCATCCGCAGCTAGTATAGCCCACCCATGCGTCCATAAAAGTTGCGGTGATATAGTTCCGATTAAAGCGGTTTAACAGCACAAATAGGAACTATATCACCGCAACTG
>JAIHTM010000337.1 GCA_022713905.1 Collinsella sp. | reverse complement strand
TCATTAACCAGCTGCGTGAGAAGATCGGCGTCATGTTCGGCAACCCCGAGACCACGACGGGCGGCCGCGCCCTTAAGTTCTTCTCTTCGGTGCGTATCGACATTCGCCGTATCGACAGCATTAAGCTTAAGGACGAGGTTATCGGTAACCGCGTGCGCGCCAAGGTCGTTAAGAACAAGGTGGCAGCTCCGTTCCGTTCTGCTGAGTTCGACATCATGTACGGCACGGGCATCTCTAAGGAGGGCTCGATTCTGGACATGGCTGTCGAGTGCGGCATCTGCAAGAAGATGGGCTCCTGGTTTGCCTATGGCGAGGACAAGCTCGGCAACGGTCGCGAGGCCGCCAAGGCGTTCCTGCGCGAACACCCCGATTGCGCCGACGAGATTGAGCATAAGGTCCGCCTCGCCTGCGGGCTTGAGTTTGATGACGATGCTCCGTCCGAGGTCGAGTTGACCGATCAGCCTGCGCCTGAGGAGTTTGACGAGCTTTATGCCATCGATGGTTCCGCCATGCTCGATGATGACGACGAGTAGCGGTTACGCTCATGTCGTATACGGTGACCGAGGCTACGGTCGTCTTTCCCGATAAGAAATCGGCCTCCTCGTTCTCGAGCGGTTATGCAGCTAAAAAGCCCTGTGCGCATATCGAGTGTGAGCTCGAGGGCGGTTTTGAACGATCCATTTGGATTCCTGTGCGGGTAGCTCGCCTGTACATGAAAAACCGCCCCGATCTTCCCTGCGATTGGGACGAGTTTCGCGAGGCCGTGCAGCTCATCGAGCGCAAATGTGCGCTCACCATGGTGACCGAGATGCTTTCGCGCCGTGATCACGCAGCGGGCGAGGTTCGTGACAAGCTCGCTCGCTATGGCTTTCGCCAGCCTGCGATCGATTTTGCCGTCGAGCGCGCCACCGAGTATCGCTTTTTAGACGAGAACCGCTTTTGCTCGTACTTTATCGAGGAACGCAAACGGCGCGGGTGGGGGCAGCGCAAGATCGAGACCGAGCTTAAACGCCGTCATGTTGTTCTAGATGATATTCCCGGCTATCCCGAGGACTATTTTGCCGTTGAGGATGATTTGGCGCGGGCATCTGCTTTGCTTGCCAAGCGCCGCGTCCCCGAGGCTCGAGGGTTCGAAAAGCTTGTCAGGTATTTGATGGCCAAGGGCTTTTCGTATCACATCGCGGCCGATGCCGTTAAGGCGCGCCTTGATGCCGAAAAAGAGGAATGTGCAGTTTAGGCGCATGTGCTATTCCGCCCTGCCGTTCACGGCGTTTTAGCCGCCGTGTTGGGGCCATTTATTTGACAGTTGTTACGGTTCAACGTACGATAATTATTGTCATTTGCTTTGTGATATGTGCTCATCTGTGATGAGTTTGTTTATATGTTTATCTGTATCCGACCCGCATAAGCTGCGCCCATATTACTCAAATGTCGTGAGCCGTTCGTAAGGACGGTTCGCTTTGTTGTGTAACGAATCCATAAAAAGGAGTGAGCATGCCTATCATTGCAGCGCTCGTTGGCATCGTTTTGGGTGCCGTCGCCGCCATTTTCTACATGCGCACCGCCAAGCAGGGTAGTCTTCACGAGGCCGACGAAAAGATTCAGTCGGCACACGCACAGGCTGAGTCCCTGATCGGCGATGCAAAGCGTCAGGCCGAGACCCTCAAAAAAGAGGCTCTGCTCGAGGCCAAGGAAGAGATCATCAAGAACAAGCAGGCTGCCGAGGCCGAGGACAAGCAGCGTAAGAACGAGATCCGTACTCTCGAGAACCGCGTGATGCAGCGCGAGGAGTCCCTCGATCGTCGTAACGACGCTCTCGACAAGCGTGAGCACCAACTGTCCAGCCAGGCTGGCCAGGTCGAGAAGCGCTCTCGCGAGCTCGAGGAACTTTGCGCCAAGCAGACCTCCGAGCTCGAGCGCATCGCTGATCTGACCCGCGAGGATGCCCACAAGGAGCTGCTCGATAAGGTCCGTGGCGAGGTTACCCACGAGGCTGCCACGATTATTCGCGAGTCCGAGCAGCAGGTCCGCGCTGAGTGCCACAAGACCGCCCAGGAGATTCTCTCTCTGGCGATTCAGCGCTGCGCCGCCGACCATACCGCCGAGGTCACCGTTACCTCTGTGCAC
>JAIHTM010000027.1 GCA_022713905.1 Collinsella sp. | reverse complement strand
GAGCTGGCCGGCAAGGACCTCAACTTTGATATCGAGCTCGTTGAGGTCGAGGACTAGGCTATGCCTGTGAATCTGGTTTCGACAGCGTGTCTCGGAAATCTCAACGACCCGTCCTATGAGCTTTTGCTTCGCCGGGAGCTGGGCGGTGTCTTTGAGGTCGATGAGCTACTACTCGATTGGGACCAGGCCGATGCCCGCACATTTGTGGGCGTGACGGAGCTGGGGCGTACGGTCGATATTCGGCTGGGCGCTGCCGATGGCGATTGCCTTGCCGATGGCGATGTGCTTGTCATCGACCGTTCGGGCATGGTGCCCGTGGCGGTTGTCGTGCGCCTGCGCAGTGCCGAGGTTTATTTGGTCGAAGTTGACCGCATGGACCCGATTGCGCTCGCGCATGCGTGCTGGGAGATCGGCAATATGCACGCGCCGCTTTTCCGAGGCGATTCGGACGAGTATACCGTGCGCATGTATACGCCGGTGCAGCCTGTTTTGGGCCGCATGCTCCGGGGCGTCGAGGGCGTTCGGCTCTCGGTGGTTACCCGTGAACTCGATGCGGACCGGCGCTTTGCGTCGAGTGCGGCGGATGCCGTTGTGAGTATGGCTCCAGACTTTACGATCGTAAAAAAGGCGCGCGGTTAACGTGCGTATGAGTAAGACGGACTTTGAGAGGCAGCTATTCAAAGTCCGTCTTACTGTTGATGAGGTGCTTTGGGGGAAAGCATATGGGTCTTGAGGGAATCAAGCTGATTGCATGCGATTTGGACGGCACGTTGCTGCATCCGGGGGAGCGCGAGCCGCGTTCCGAGGCTTTTAAGCTCATCGACGAGCTGCATCGTCGCGGCATCGTGTTTATGCCGGCGAGCGGTCGTCAATATGCGAGCTTGCGCTACCTGTTTGCCCCGGTGGCCGATGAGCTCGCCTATGTATGCGAAAACGGAGCCCTAGTGATGAGCGAGGGGCGTGCCGTTGTCAAGCGTTCCATGGAGCGTAGCCTTGCTATGGATATCGCGAATGCCGTGGTTGCGTATCCCCATGCCGACGTGACCCTTTCGTGTGAGGGACACCTCTACACCATGAGCGGCAACGATGCGTTCGTCGACCATTTGCGCTATGAGGTCCACTGCGATGTGGCGGTGGTCGACCGCCCCGAGGACATCGACGAGGACGTCATTAAGATTGCCTTCCAGACGCCCGAGGTGAATCAGCCGGCGGCGCTGGAGTATTTCGAGCGCCTCTTTAGCGACCGTGTCGACGTGATGACATCGGGAACCGAATGGACGGACTTTATCGGCTTTGATTCGGGTAAGGGTTCCGCGCTTGCCGATTACGGTCGTGCCTTGGGTATTTCGCCCGATGAGATGATGGCATTTGGCGATAACGAAAACGATCGCGACATGCTCAACGTCGTGGGCCATCCCTATCTGATGGAGAACTGCAACCCCACAATGCGCGGCATCAACGACCGCGTCCGTTACGTGCGCACAGTCGAAGAAGAACTGCGCCGCCTGCTTGCCGAGTAGGCATGTCCCAAACATCTACCAGCAGTCGGGGCAGAGACCCTCGAAGATGGTGTAGTGCGACGTGACGTGCCAGCCGATTTGCTCGGATGCCTTGGCGTCGAGCTGGGCATCGAAGGGGAGTGGTACGTCGATGACGCGGCTGCACGAGGTGCAGATGATATGCGTATGCGGCTCGATCGTGCGATCGAAGCGGCTGCCGCCCGGCGTCTTGATGGAGAGAATCTCGCCGGCGTCGGCCAAGAGATTGAGGTTGCGGTAGACCGTGCCGCGGCTGATTTTGTCATCCTGCGCGCGCACGACGTTGTAGATTTCGTCGGCGGTGGGATGGTTATAGCTTTGGCGCACGGCGTCAAGAACCAGCTTTCGCTGCCTGGTATTCCTTCTTTGCACCGCCATGCGCCTCGCCTCTTTTCTATCAACGGTCGTAGGTAAATGATACCGTATTTAGCATACAATACTAATAACGAGGCGTGAAACCGTCTTCATTGGCAAGTGGGGCTCGGGCCTGGGCGTCTACGAGGCGAAAACGCGTTCCCATACGCTCGTAGGAGGCATGAAGCGCCTCGAGATGAGATAGGATATTTGCCGGAGCCCCCTGTATCTCCATCTCGACTGAGCCGTCTTCCATGTTACGCACCCAGCCGGTGAGGGAGCGCGCCTGTGCGAGGTTGGTGTTGGTGAAGCGGAAACCGACGCCCTGGACCTGCCCCTCCCACCGCAGGAAATAGCGCTGCGGGGCGTCTTGAGTGGCCTCGTCGCTTGCGAGCACAGTAAGCCTGCGGCGCAGCTCGAGCTCGACGTTTGATGGTTTTTGAGGCTCTCGACTGCCGCCGGTGACGCTGGAGAAGAACGTATCGAAGAGGCCCATAGCTATGCCTGCTTGCCTGCGTCGGCCGGGAAGGTTATGCCGGCCTGCTGGCGCACGGCATCCATGATGCGCAGTGAGACGAGTGTGACATCGCGATAGTGGCCAAGCTCGTGGCGTCCCGCCGGGGTCTCCCAAATCTCTTCCTTAACGTTATCGATGCCGCCGATGGCGGTGATAAAGTCTGTGAGTTCGTATTCCATAGTGTTGCTCGATTTGGGCAGGTCGAGCACGCGGCCGTTGTCTCCCTGTTCGCGCGGTGCCTCGGTCGCCGAGCCGCGTACGACGTCGCCGCGATAGTCGATGCGGACGTTGCGGGGCGTGGACAGATGGTCGATCTGGATAGTGCCACGCTCGCCTTCGATCTGCGAGGGCAGCAGGTCATTCGTAATTTTGGAGTGCGCGAGCTCGACGGAGATACGGCCACCGCCGTAGCTGGCGAGGATGGAACCGCAGCCATCGATGGGGCCGTGCGTGAGCTGTCGCGTGGTGGGATCGAGCAGAGTGGTCATGCTCGTAAGGCCGGAGGGCATGCCAAAGATCTCGACCATGGGCTCGACGGTATAGACGCCAATGTCCATGAGGGAACCCGATGCCATATTGCAGTCGAAGATATTGGTGGCGCGTCCCGCGAGAATCTCGTTGTAGCGCGAGGAATACTTGCCAAAGCGCAATGAGGCGCGGCGGATGGGGGCGATCTCGCCCAGGGCGTTCTCGATGGCGTGGAAGGCGGGATCGTGGAGGGGACGCATGGCCTCGAGGGCCACGACACCTGCTGCCTCGGCAGCGCGGAAGACTTCCAGCGCCTGCGCTTCGGTGGCGCAGAAGGGTTTCTCGACGATGACGTGCTTGCCACCGGCGATGCAGGCAAGGGCCTGCTCGTAGTGGAGCGCATTGGGGCTGCCGATGTAGACGGCGTCGACGTCGTCGGCGGACGCAAGCTCGTCAAGTGCGGTGAAGTTACGCTCGCCGCCGTGTTCGGCGGTAAAGGCGGCGCCGCGCTCGGCATCGCGCGAGAGCGTGCCCACAAACGCGGCTTGGTCGTTGGCGTTGACGACCTGGATAAAGTCGTCGGTAATCATGGATGTGCCGATGGTCGCTATACGCAGCATGTATCCCCCTCGTGCCGTTCGGTTTACAGGATGAGTGTAGCGCGAGGGGGCAGGAAATAGCGTGCGAAAACGCCGTTACAGGTCGCTCTCGTTAAAGCCGGTATCGATATCGAGGTTGCTGCCGTCGGCCGCCGTGGTGGCGAGCTCATCGCAGCGCTCGTTGAGCTCGTGGCCGGCGTGACCCTTAACCCAGATGAACTCAACCTTGTGCTTGCTTTTGGCGGTGAGTAGGCGCTCCCACAGGTCGCGGTTCTTGACGGGCTGCTTGTTGGCGGTTTTCCATCCGCGCTTTTTCCAGCCGTCGATCCAGTGCTTGTTAAAGGCGTTGACGACGTACTGCGAATCGGAATGGACCTCGACCTCGCAGGGGCGGTTAAGTGCCTCGAGCGCCACGATGACCGCCATAAGCTCCATGCGGTTGTTGGTGGTCTTGGCGTAACCGCGCGAAAGCTCGGAGGTGAAGGTCTTGCCGGCGGGGTTGGTGTATTTGAGCACGGCGCCGTAGCCGCCGCGTCCCGGATTTGATCGGGCCGAGCCGTCGGTATAGATGATGACCTTCACATGGTTCCTTTCGTTGGGTACGTTTCGTGTGAGTGACCATTGTAGCGCCATGCCCGCCGGGGGCTAGCAATCTATGATTTCTACCCCGTCTTCCGACAGTTAGTTGGCATGGATGATGCGGTTGAGCTCGTCGAGGTATTGCTGCAAGAGGGGAGAGGGCTTGCGCTCGTCGTGCATGATATAGCCTACGTGCATCGTTGGGGCGTCTGCTAACGGGATCGATGCCATACCCCATTGCATTTCATTGGAGAGGACGCCGGTCGACAGGGTGTAACCGTTCGACGTGATAAGTAAGTTAGTAAGTGTTCCGCGGTCCGAGATTCGTATGTTGCGGTCGCAAGGGATATAGCTAAACGGTTCCTCGGCGTAATAGAAGGAGTTTGAGGTTCCCTGCTCAAAGCTGTAGCGCGTATAGGGCGTGAGGTCGGCAAGGGACAGCTGAGGGCGGCGTGCGAGCGGGTGGCGCTCGCTAACGAAGACGTGGACCGTCGCGTCGAAGAGGGGATGGAAGCTTGCGCGGGCATCGGCGAAGGCCTTCTGCAGAACGCGGGCGTTAAAGTCATCCAGATACAGAATGCCGATATCGCTGCGGAATGCGCGGACGTCATCGATGATCTGCGATGTGGTGGTCTCGCGCATGATGAACTCGAACTTGCTGTCGCGGCAGCGCTCGACCACGTTGACAAAGGCCTCGACCGAAAAGGCATAGTGCTGGGCGGAAATGGCGAGGCGGGCTTGCGGGGTGCCGCCGTCCTCGTAGCGTGCCTCGAGCATGTCGGCCTGCTCTACAACCTGGCGCGCATAGCCCAAAAGCTCGGTGCCGTCGTTGGTGAGCGTGACGCCGCGGCTGGAGCGCGTAAAGATCTCCAGATGGAGCTCTTGTTCTAGGCTTTTGACGGCGTTTGAGATGTTGGACTGAGCAGTATAGAGGCGCTGAGCTGCGGCGTTGATTGAGCCGGACTCTGCCACGGCGATCAGAAAACGAAGCTGCTGAAGGGTCATCGACGCCCATCCTTTCGATAGCTATCTAAAAAACCGATAACAGGTTAGCGCTTTTAAGTGATTGACCGAGGGAGACGATGCTCGTACTATTCAAAACACACAAAGGCGGTAGGTAATTAAGCCGACCACAGAACCGGGATGCGAAAGGAGGCCCGCATATGAATTGCTTACCAAGACGAATGCCGGGCTCCTGTTTGCGCCCGTCGGCGTGATCAGGAGACAGCGACTTACTTCTCTCTTTTTATTTACTTTCGTTCGATCAAGGAGATCATCATGAGCCAGTTCATCAACAACCCCGAGCACACCTTTGGTTTCGATACCCTGCAACTGCACGTTGGCCAGGAGAGCGCCGATCCCGCATCCGACTCCCGTGCCGTGCCTATCTACCAGACCACGAGCTATGTGTTCCGCAACTCCCAGCACGCCGCCGACCGCTTTGGTCTTGCCGACGCCGGTAACATCTACGGCCGTCTGACCAACTCCACCCAGGGCGTCTTCGAGGACCGTATCGCCGCGCTCGAGGGTGGCGTGGCCGGTCTTGCCGTCGCCTCCGGTGCCGCTGCCATCACCTATACCCTGCAGGCACTTGCCCAAGCCGGTGACCACGTGGTGGCTCAGAAGACCATCTACGGTGGCTCCTACAACCTGCTGGAGCATACGCTCTCCCAGTTTGGCGTCGAGACCACGTTTGTCGATGCCCATAACCTGGACGAGGTTGAGGGTGCCATCAAGGACAACACTACGGTCATCTATCTCGAGACGCTCGGCAACCCCAACTCCGATATCCCCAACATCGACGCCATCTCCGAGATCGCCAAGAAGCACGGTCTGCCGGTTGTCGTCGACAACACCTTCGGCACCCCGTATCTATTCCGTCCGCTGGAGCATGGTGCCAACATTGTCGTTCACTCCGCAACCAAGTTCATCGGCGGCCACGGCACCTCGCTGGGCGGTGTGATCGTCGACGGCGGTAACTTCGATTGGAAGGCGAGCGGAAAGTACGCCCAGATCGCTGAGCCCAACCCCTCCTACCATGGTGTTTCGTTTGCCGAGGCTGCCGGTCCCGCCGCCTTCGCAACCTATGTCCGCGCTATCCTGCTGCGTGACGAGGGCGCCTGCATCAGCCCGTTCAACGCCTGGGTCCTGCTCCAGGGCACCGAGACTCTGTCGCTGCGCGTCGACCGTCATGTCGAGAACACCAAGAAGGTCGTTGAGTTCCTGGCTGGTGACAGCCACGTCGCCAAGGTGAACCACCCGAGCCTGCCTGAGCACCCCGATCACGAGCTCTATCAGAAGTACTTCCCCAACGGTGGCGCGTCGATCTTTGCCTTTGAGATTAAGGGTGGCCAGGAGGCTGCATGGAAGTTCATCGATCATCTGCAGGTGTTCTCGCTGCTCGCCAACGTGGCCGACGTCAAGTCGCTCGTCGTGCACCCGGCTACCACCACGCACTCCCAGCTCTCTGCCGAGGAGCTCGCCGAGCAGAACATCACGCCCTCCACGATCCGTCTTTCCATCGGTACCGAGAACGCCGAGGATATCATTTGGGATCTGAAGCAGGCCTTTGCCGCGCTGGACGAGTAAGGCGACTTGTGCAAGGACCTCTTGCGACTCGATAGGTATAACTGCATAAAATGCCTGCTCAAGGCGCCTGTGCAAGCAATGGTTGCGCAGGCGCCTTTTTTGCATAGGAAGGGCGCTATTACAGGGTTTTTGGCATGCTTTATGCATTCGAGTTGTGGAAAACTCCTGTTGAGAGGATGTGAGTTTTACGCAATTGACGTGCGCCTTTTGAGTAAAACCGCAGGTCGCGATTTGCTCGAGGTACTATGCAGCGCGATCGAATCACACGCAGCTCAAACGCAGCAAAAACGCACTACGGAGGTTTCCAGCTACATGAGGATCGATTCACGAAAACCGAAAGCCGCTGCCCTTTCCGCCGCTCTGACCGTGGCACTTTTGGCGGGCGCCGGTGCAACTGATGCCCACGCCGCAACACTGTCCGATACGGTTGGATCTACGCCGTCCGAGACGACGCTGGTACAGCCCGTTGATTATCGCGGCGATGGTTATGGCTCTATGCAGGAGTGGAACGCCTCGATGGAGGCCAAGCGCGATTCCCTTGAAATGCGCGCTCAGATTATCCTAAACATGTATGGTGACTATGCCACCGATGACGAGCGCGCTGTGCTGCAGGGTTGTATCGATGGTGCGGGCAGCCTTTTGACGATGGGGGAGGTCGACGCGAAGTCGACCGAGCTCGATGAGCTGCGCACTGCGCTTGAGAATGCCAAGCGCGAAGCGCTCGAGGCCGCTGCCGCCGAGGCGGAGGCTGCCGAGGCCGCCCAGGCTTCGTACTACAACGCCGGTTACACTCCGTCCTACGCGTCTGCCGCGTCCTACGCGAACGGATCGGGCCTGACGCGCTCTGCGGGTGTCAATAACTACAACGGGCGCCGTGAGACCTATTACAGCAGCAATGTGCTTTATCACTATCGCACGGGCGAATGGACTCAGGATTCTGAGGGCTTCTGGCGCGATTCCGACGGCTATTACGTTGTTGCCGCGGGCGATATGGCCCAGGGCTCGACCTTTACGGGCTCCAAGGGTGATTGCAAGGTCTATGACTCCGGCTGCGCTGCCGGAACCACCGACTACTACACCGGTTGGTAGTTTTTCTGTATCACGGATATTTGGCGGACGGGCGTCTTTACCGAGCTTTGGGGCAACGTAAGGACGCCCGTTCTATGTATACGCTTGAGCTAACAGAGCCCTTACCGTGACGGTACGTCGCGCATATGGGCGCGGGGCACACTAGTTCATGAGAAATAAGGTCTTTCTCGTGGAGGAAGTGGTCTTGTGAACGCTCGAGATATCGCCGTTGCCGCCGTTGCATTGACGCTTGGTTGCCTTGGTCCTACGGCCGCGCTCGTCGCGGGCATGCAGGGGTCTTGTGGGGCTGCCTCTATCGTGGTCGGCGCGTTGATCGCGGCCACACTGCTGGGAAGCGCCGGTGTTGTCCTTTGTCGCGATGATGAGGACGAGGTTCCGGAGTCGCATCTCTAACTGTTGCGAAAATGACTGTTGGCCATGGCTGAACATGAAAACCGCACAAGGGGAGTGCCCTTTGCGGCGGTTTTTGCTATTGAGACTGTTGGATGCGGTGCGGCGGCGTTACCAGCTTGCCTCGATATCACGGATGCGCTGATAGAGCCATTCGTTCTGCGGCGCCTGGATATCGTGCTTGGCCGCGAGGCGGCGGACGGTGCCCGCGAACTCCTCGACCTCTGTCTTGCGCTGCGCGACGCGGTCCTGCGCCATCGAGGGCATGCCGGCGGGGTCGAGCCCCTCGATGAGATGCACCATCTGCGTTAGGTCTGCCTCGGTGAGCTCGATACCCTCGGCGTTGGCGACCGCAAGCGTCTCGCGCATGGCGGAGACAAAGCAACGACGCTGCTCGGAGCCCTGTTCCGTGGCGCTTCCGTACGTGCCGCCGTAGGCCATGCAGGTCTGGTTGATGCCGTCGTTGAGCATAAGCTTGGCCCACATGCGGTGCGCGATGTCTGCCTCGACGGTGTGGGCGATGCCGCAGCGCGTGTAGAGCTCGTCGATGGCGGCGACGGTCGCGGGGTCGGTGCCGGCGGCCGCACCAAAGCGGATCTCGCCCGCATTGGTAAAGGTGAGCGCGCCGTTGAGAAACACAGCGTCCATGCCTTGGCAGATTCCGAGGATGGTGTGCTCCCAGCCAAAGCGCTCGGCAATCTTCTGCTCGCTGGTGATGCCGTTGCACAGCGACGCGATCAGCGTGTCGGGTCCCACGACGCTTTCCAGGGTTTTGAGCGCCACATCGAGCCCGGTTGTCTTGACCGTGAGGATGACCAGGTCGACGGGCGTCGCCTCGCTCGCGCGGACGGACTTGAGCGCGCAGGGCTTGCCGTTGACGGTGAGCGCATCACCCGCGTGGCGCTCAAAGCGCGCGTCGTCCATAACGTATTCGACGGCGTCGTTGCCGAGCGCTTGGGCGATCATGCTGCCGTAGAGCAGGCCCACGCCGCCCTTGCCGATGAAGGCGACCTTGTTGATCTGCATGTGAATCATCTCCCCATAAAAAGGCGCCCGCGTATGGGGCGCCTGATGGATTGTATGCCGCCGGGCCATGTCGCGTGCACCGGATGGCCGTATTTAGAAGAACAAACGCATGGGAACTTATGACGCGGGGCAGACCGCAAAGACACGTGCGGGATATCCGACGCCATCACGCACCTTGGGGAAGGTGCAGAAGATGACGGCGCCCGTGGCGGGAAGCTCGTCTAGATGGTCCATGACCTCGATCTGATAGCGGTCGACCGAGAGGATGTACTGTTCGCCGGGGTAGGGGTAGGCGTCCTCACGCGTGGTCACGCTCGCCGGGTCGGTGTCAGCCGGCTCGTGGCCGATGGCGCCGATGTCGCGCTCTTCAACGAGCCACTTGATGGCGCCGAGGTCCCAGCCGGGGTAGTGGGGCTGGCCGTCCTCGTCCTTGTTCTCGAGGTCGGCGAGCTTGGACCAGTCGGAGCGGAAGGCGACGAAAGCGTCCTCGGGAATGCGACCGTGCTCATCCTCCCAGGCTTTGAGGTCCTCGATGGTCAGGATAAAGTCGGGATTCGCGGCGCACTCCTCATGCTTGTCGATCACGCAGAGCGGATGCATAAACTCGATGGGTTCAATCTCTCCAAGGGAACGACCCTCGACATGGAAGTGGCGCGGCGCGTCGACGTGGGTGCCGTACTGCGAGGCGACCGAATACTGGAAGCAACGCATGGGCGCGAGCATGTCCTCGGGCGTGCCGGGCAGGTAGTCGAAGAGCTTGGTGGACTCAAATGGCTTAAAGCCAAACCAGTGCGGGGTGTCGCATGAGAGCGTGTGGGTGAGGTCGACCCAGCGATAATCGTTGCTTTTGAGCTGGGAGGCGAGGTTCCAAAGGTCGAGCGCGGGCATGGGCGGCTCCTTTCATCGGGCTTTTTGCTGATGTTAAAGCGGTGCCGTGACAGCTCGATTTCTGCTGCGTTACGATACGTTCTCGATTGCGATTCCACGATGTTTCGGCCGCGTGACCATTGTGTTTCGTCTTGCCGGGGTGCTGATGGCGAAAGGAGGGGCCGTGCAATACCGCGTTGACCCCAAAAGTGGTAACCGAATATCTGCTCTGGGTCTGGGCTGCATGAGATTTCCCGGTGCGCCGGGACGTCCGGATGCGAAGACAGCCGATGCCATCATTTCCCGTGCGGTGGAGCAGGGGATTAATTATCTGGATACCGCGTATCTCTATCCCGGTAACGAGGTGTGCGTGGGCGCCTCACTTGAGCGCCTGGGTCTGCGCGACCGCGTGTTGCTCGCGACTAAGTTGCCGCACGCTTCGTGCAAGTGCGCGGAGGATTTCGACCGGTTCTTCGACGAGCAACTGCGCCGCCTGCGGACCGACCATATCGACTATTACCTTATGCACAACATCACTTCGCCCGCCCAGTGGGAGCGCGTGGTGGCGTTGGGTATCGAGGACTGGATTGCGCACCAAAGGGCTGCGGGGCGTATTCGCCAGATAGGTTTTTCGTACCACGGCAGTGCGGCGGACTTCCTCACGATGCTCGACGCGTATGACTGGGATTTTTGCCAGATCCAGTACAACTACGCTGGAGAGCGTTACCAAGCGGGAACGGCGGGACTCATGGCAGCCGCCGAGCGCGGGCTCGCGGTGTTTGTGATGGAACCGCTTTTGGGTGGACGCCTGGCGGGCAAGCTGCCTCCGCGGGCCCGCGCCGTGCTCGATGACGTACGCGATCCGTACCTGAAGTCGCCGGCTGCTTGGGGCCTTTCGTGGGTGTGGAACCATCCTCAAGTCACGATGCTGCTTTCGGGCATGACCGATACCGCGCAGGTGGACGAGAACGCGGCATTGGCGGATCGCGCACTGCCGGATTCGATGACAACAGAGCAGCTCGACACCATCGCACGTGTGTTGGGAGAGTTTGAGAAATCGAATCGCGTGCCCTGTACGGGGTGCGGCTACTGCATGCCGTGCCCCAGGGGCATCAATATCCCCGGCTGCTTTGGCGCCTACAACGCGAGCTATGCGCACAGCTGGTTTACGGGCCTGTCGCAATACTTTACGGCGAGCGCGGTGCGGACGAACGAGCCCAAGCTGGTGAGCAATTGCGTCAAGTGCGGCAAATGCGCACGTCACTGCCCGCAGCACATCGATATCCCCGGGCGCTTGGACGACGTACGCCGCCGTTTTCAGCCTGGCCCCGTGACGGCGGTGCTTAAGGCCTTCGGCAAAACGCGCTCCTCATGACCCTTTTATAACTTGCGGTGGAATAGTTCCTGTTTGCGGCAGAATAGGACATCGACAGGAACTATTTCACCGCAACTGAAGGGGGCTGTCGTGGGCTATCGGGATTCATGTGATGGTTTGCGTGATGTTCGCTGGGGCGTTTTGGGCGCTGGACACATTTCGCATCGATTCGCATCGTCGCTCAAGGAGGTGGACGGGGCACGGCTTGTGGCTGCCGCCGGTCGCACTCCTTCGCATGTTGAGGAGTTTTGCAGGGCGTTTTCGATTGACGCCGCGCGCAGTTATGCCACGGCTGACGATAGCGGCGATGCGGCTTATGATGCGCTGATTGCCGATCCCGATGTCGACGCAATCTACTTGGCTCTTCCGCATGGCATGCATACGCGTTGGGCCTGTCGCGCGCTGCGCGCTGGAAAGGCCGTGCTGTGCGAAAAGCCGGCCGTTTTGAGCGAGGAAGAGGCTTTCTCGATTGCCTCCACCTCTCGCGAGCGCGGCGTGCTGTTTATGGAGGCGATGAAGAATCGGTTTTGCCCGATGCGCACTCGCGTGAAGGACTTGCTTGCGTCGGGTGAGCTTGGCCGTATTGTCTCGATTGAAAGCGTGCAAAAGCTCGATTACGGCGAGTCTCCTTCGGGCTATCTGCTTGATCCGTTGCAGGGCGGCTGTCTATATGACATGGGCTGCTATGCGGTCGGTTGGTTTGAGGATTTGCTCGCGGGCGCGTGCGAGGTTTCGTCCCGTGAAGTTCGCTGGCGTGACGTATCAGGCGGCCGCGTCGATTGGGCCGACGAGATCCATATGAGCGTCGGCGGTATACCCATTCATATGGCGTGCGACGGCAAAGCAACATATGAAAGCCGCTTAACGATTGCCTGTGAGCGGGGCTCGTTGGAAATCGAGCGTCTCCATCGCCCCGAGCGCGCTCATGTGAAGTATTCCGACGGTCGAACGCTAGAAATAAATGCCCCGTTTGAGGTCGATGATTTCTACGGCGAAATCCAGCATGCGACGCAGCTCATTCAGGCGGGGAAACTCGAGAGTCCCGTCATGCCCCTTGCCGCCACGCAGCGCTGCGCGCACATCATCGATGCGATTCGTTTGAAACTTTAGGGCGTGGGGGCATGGCACCAGCGCTTGGAATGCCTGGAGGCCTTTGTCCCCGATGCCCCTTTTATATCTTGCGGTGGAATACGGTCTGTTTGCGCCAAAATAAGGCACCAATAGACCGTATTTCACCGCAACTGATGAGGGGGAGTTGGAGATGCTAACGATCGGGTGTCATCTTTCGACGACGAAGGGCTATCGGGCAATGGGGGAGACGGCGTTGTCCATTGGTGCCAATACCTTTGCGTTCTTTACGCGCAACCCGCGCGGTGGCAAGGCAAAAGACCTTGACATGGATGACGTGGCGGCTCTGCGCGAGCTTATGGCGCAAAACGACTTTGGACCGCTGGTGGCGCATGCCCCGTATACCTATAACCCCTGCTCCGCTAAGGAGCGGGCGCGGGAGTTTGCCTTGGAGGCTATGGCGGAAGATTTGCAGCGTCTGGAAGCACTGCCCGGCAACTTCTACAACTTCCATCCCGGTGCGCATGTGGGACAGGGGGCAGACGCCGGCATTCAGATGATTGTCGACACACTGTGCCAGGTGATGTTTGAGGGACAGCAGACGACGGTATTGCTCGAGACCATGGCGGGCAAGGGCACCGAGGTGGGCCGTAGCTTTGAAGAGCTGGCGCGCATTATCGAGGGAGTTGCCGCCAAGTGCCCAGAGCTGTCCGATAAGCTGGGCGTTTGTTTGGACACCTGCCATGTGAGCGATGCTGGCTACGACATCATCCATGATCTGGACGGCGTACTCGACGAGTTCGACCGCGTGGTGGGCATCGATCGCCTGCATGCCGTACACATCAACGATTCGAAGAACCCTTGTGGCGCCCATAAAGATCGTCACGAGTGCATCGGCAAGGGATACCTTGGCAGCGAGGAATTTGGCGGCGGTATGCAGGTTATGCAGAATATTGTATCGAATAGCCGCTTGCGTGCACTTCCATTTATTTTGGAGACGCCGAACGAACTTGCAGGTTATGCAGCGGAAATTACGCTATTAAGGTCGTTACAGCAGTAACAACTGTCACAAAGTGGAGTGTTCCATTCACGTTATGGGATTGTTTCAATCAGTTTTCTCATTGCAGATTCGTAATTCCGGGTGCATAATAGCCAACAGTTTTTGCAGACCTCTGAATCAAACGGGGTCACCGGAAGGAGACTGATTATGAAGCTCAAGAAGCTTGGCGCATTTGCCGCCACGGGCGCCATGGCGCTTGCCCTCGCACTGACGGGCTGCGGCTCGTCCAACGCCGCCTCTGGTTCCGATGCCGGTTCCAGCAGCTCTGATGACGTGAAGGTCGAGAAGGTCGACGGCTCCAAGGAGTATGCACTCGTCAAGGACGGTACGCTCACCGTCGGCACTTCTGCCGAGTACGCGCCGTTTGAGTACAAGGATGACAACGGCGATTACCAGGGCTTTGACCTTGAGCTCATCAAGGCTATCGGCGACAAGCTGGGCCTGGATGTCGAGTACGTCAACAACGACTTCGACACGCTCGTCCCCGGCGTTGCTTCGGGCGCCAAGTACGACGTCGCCATCGCGGCTATCACTGACACGCCAGAGCGTGAGAAGGAAGTCGCTTTCTCCGACTCTTACTACATGGACGATCAGGCTATCGTGACCAAGGTCGATAACACCGACATCACGGCCGACAACTACAGCGAGAAGCTCAACAACGCCGACGCCACGATCATCGTCCAGTCTGGCTCGACTGCCGAGGCCTTTGCCCAGGAGAACTTCCCCAAGGCAAAGATCGTCCCCTACAAGGACGCCACCGAGTGCTTCAGCGCCCTGCAGTCCGATAAGGGCGACGCCGTGGTCACCAACCGCTCCGTTGCCAGCCAGCTGACCGCCGAGCAGTTCAACACCTGCCAGACCATCAAGCAGATCAGCACCGGCGAGGAGTACGCCATCGCCATCAACCAGGGCAACACTAAGCTCAAGGACGACATCAACCAGGCTATCAAGGACCTGACCGATGACGGTACCGTTGACGCCCTTATGGCTAAGTACAACATCAAGTAAAATAGTCACTTGATTGCGCGCGGGCCCTTTCCGTTTTGCGGAGAGGGCCTTTGCGTTTCTTGAATGGGCGTCATCCCGCCCCGTTATGTCGGCAACTTAAACGTTAGGAGCCACCTTGTCTCGATTGAACCAAGGAGCCATGGGCAAGAGCCATCCACTGCCCTTGATGCTTCAAAAGCTGGCCTGCGCCCTGGCTGTGGTGCTCGCCCTGGTATGCGCGGGGGCCTGCGTGCCCTCGACTGCTCAGGCACTTGAGACCGCAAAGATCACCGCCCGACCCAATACCGGTTCGGGTAGCGACGTAGTCGGTGGCACCGAGACTCGTATCACCTGGGAGGTCCAGGCCGATGCCGACGAGGAACTGAGCGGTCTTTCGCTGACGTTTGCCGATGGCACGACCTTTGGTGCGGACGACACACGTCTGACGATGCTCTCGGGCGATGACCTTATGGACCGTACGCCCATGAAGCCTACGTGCAAGGTCGACGGCCAGACGCTCAAGATCGATTTTGGCGAGACGGCTCCGGCCGGCGGCTATTTCCGCGTCGAGGTCTACGGCGTGACGTTCCCCGTCGAGGGCGGCGACGAGGCCTTTGGCGGCACCTACACTTTGGCCGATGGTTCGACCAAGAAGATCTCCAAGATTCCGTCGGTGGAGATCAAGGGCGTGACGGCATTCGATAACTTCCTGGCCGACCTTAAGGAGCAGCCGTGGGTCGAGGCATGGAATTCCAACATGTTCCTGCGCCTGTTCCTGAACCCGGTCATTTTGGTCCAGAGCCTGCCGATCGTCTTCAAAGGCTTCCTCATGTCGCTCTCGATCGTGCTCGTGGCGTTTCCGCTGGCAATTCCCTTTGGCTTTGCCTTGTCGCTCATGCGCATCTCCAAGTCGCGCATCCTGCGTTGCCTTGCCGGTATCTATGTGAATATCATCCGTGGTACGCCGGCGTTCCTGCAGATCTACATCGCGTTCTTCGGTCTGCCGCTGGCCGGCGTCAAGGTTGACGACTATGTGCTCGGCGTCATCGTCATGGCCATGAACTCGTCCGCCTACCTGTGCGAGATCTTCCGCGCCGGTATTCAGTCGATCCCCAAGGGCCAGAACGAGGCCGCGCGCTCGCTGGGCATGAACGCCTTCCAGACACTGCTCTACGTTATGATTCCGCAGACGTTCCGCAATGTCCTGCCTACGTTGACCAGTGAGTTCATCCTGCTTTACAAGGATACGTCGCTGCTCGCGGCCGTGGGCGTGGTCGAGATCGTCATGAACGCCCGCACCATCGTGGCCACGACGGGCTCCATTACGCCGTACGTGGTTGCCGCCCTGTTCTATCTGGTCATCACCCTGCCGCTCGCTCGCTTGGTGAGCGGCCTTGAGGCGAGGCTTTTGGGTACGGCCGAAACCAAGAAGAAGCGTCCCGCCAAGAGCGCCGGGCAGGTCGTCGCGACGCCCGCCGATCACATCGCCGGTCTGTAAGGAGGTCCTATCATGAGCGAAACCAATAACTCGAACGAGGTCGTCGTCAGCATCAAGAACCTCCAGAAGGCCTTTGGCGACAACGTGGTCCTGCGCGATATCGATCTGGATGTGCATAAGGGCGAGGTCGTCGTAGTTCTGGGTCCTTCGGGCTCGGGCAAGTCGACGATGCTTCGCTGCATCAACCGTCTTGAGCATCCCACGAGTGGCTCGATTATCGTTGAGGGCGTGGATGTGTGTGCCAAGGGTATCGACCTCAACAAAGTGCGTACGCACCTGGGCATGGTCTTTCAGCAGTTCAACCTGTTCCCGCACCTGTCGGTCAAAAAGAACGTCATGCTCGCGCAGCAGAAGGTGCTCAAGCGCAGCAAGGAAGAGGCCGAGAAGATCGCCGTCGAGGAGCTGACCAAGGTCGGTCTTGCCGAGCGTATCGACTATATGCCGAGCCAGCTCTCGGGCGGCCAGCAGCAGCGCGTGGCCATTGCCCGCGCCCTGTCGATGAATCCGCACGTGATGCTCTTTGACGAGGCCACCTCGGCGCTCGATCCTGAGCTCGTGCGCGACGTTCTGGGTGTCATGCGCGACCTGGCGCGCGACGGCATGACCATGATCGTCGTGACGCACGAGATGGGCTTTGCCCGCGACGTCGCCGACCACGTCGTCTTTATGGACGGCGGCGTCATTGTGGAAGAGGGTACGCCGAGCGAGGTCTTCGACCACCCCAAGAGCGAGCGCACCAAGGCGTTCTTGGGCAATATTTCGTAGCCGGTTGATGTAACTGCCGTTACAAAAGAGCGGGGGCTGGACT
>JAIHTM010000336.1 GCA_022713905.1 Collinsella sp. | reverse complement strand
GGACCAAAAGCTCCATGCCGAGACCACGGTGGAGGCCGCCGGCGAGCAGGCCGATATCCTGCACCCCGGCGTGCCGTACAAGCTGCGCGTTGCCATCGAGCGCGAGGCTCGCGCCATGAGCGGCTACCGTTACGGCCGCGACCTGGCCAATGAGTTCATGGATACGCTCGAGGGCGCGCCCAAGGGCGATATCCGCGGTGCCATGGCGCTGCTCATCGACAAGCAGGACGATCCGCGCCGCGTTGAGGTCTACTCGGCGCTGCAGGATCTGGTGCTGGCCGGAGGTCGCTAGATGGAGCTCACGGACCGCTCTGGTTACTTTGCGGGTCCCGGCATGCTCGGCGGCTCCTTTGGCGATGCCTCGCGCGCAAGCGACGAGGCTGCCGAGGGCGTCGCCGACCCCTGCCTGGGCCATGCGCCCGACCAGGTGGTCTTCTATGAGCTCACGCGTAAGTTTGTGGAGACCGAGGAAGATGTTCCCCAGGAGGCCTGCGACGTGCTGTACTACACGCTCGCCGTGGGCCACCACACCGGCGTGCTCGACTGCTTTGAGCCGCGCCTGTCGGTGTCGGTGGATGTGTTCTATACGCTTATCGACGCGCTGCCGGAGGGGGAGGCTAAGACCAAGTTCGAGGCCATCCGCTCCTTTGGCGAGTGCCAGCTCGACAAGGCGGCGGTGCCGTCGCTGCTCGAGGCCTGCGACACGCTGCTCGACGAGCGTGGTTTTCGCGGTTCTGCCAAGGCCGGCATCTCGGTGTTCGATGACGACTTTGGCCTGCATGCCCAGCAGGTCGCGTTCTTAATGAAGTTCCGCGATCTGGTTGAGCGCGTGCGCGATGTGTCGGGCGTGTATCTGACGGGAAGGTTGCAGTAATGGGTCGCGTTGTGGATGGTCGTGTGAACGGCGCCCCGTTTGCGGGTATCGTGCTCACGGCGGGAAGCGTGCTGCGTGCCGACGATGCCGCCGGCCCCGTGCTCTCCAAAAAGATGGAGGACACGCCCATCGCCGGTTGGTACACCATCGACGGTGGTCAGACGCCCGAGGATGACATCATCGAGGTCAAGCGCGAGCGTCCGCCGCGTCTGGTCTTGGTCGATGCCGCCGACATGGCGCTGCCCGTCGGGTCCATCCGCTTGCTCGACAAGCGCGATGTGGCCCGTAAGTCGATGTTCACCACGCATTCGCTTCCTTTGTCGATTCTGATCGAAGAGATTGAGCAATCGTGTGAAGATATCGTCTTCATAGGGATTCAGCCGGGCGATACGGAGTTCTACAACCCCATGTCCCCGGAGGTCTTTGAGGCCGTCGACGCCGTGTACGACGCCGTGGCCGCCAACGACTTTTCCCACTTTGTCCGCTTGGGGCAGGAGCTATAGCGGCGCTTGCCTCTGCTGAATAGGAAAGAAGTGATTGACATGGCAGATTCCAAGGTGGAGTACCCCGCTCCCGATTGCCTGGCGCCCGCCGCGATCGAGGCCAAGACCGAGGCCGCCGGCGTGACCAAGGCCAACCTGCCGGTCGCAAAGGCCTTTCTGTTGGCAATGTTCGCCGGCGCGTTCATTGCCTTCGGCGGTCTGTTCTTTACGGTGTTCTTGAGCGACAGCACGCTGGGCTGGGGTGCCCAGCGCGTCGTGGGCGGCCTGTGCTTTTGCCTGGGCCTGGTGCTGGTGCTGGTGTGCGGCGCCGAGCTGTTTACCGGCAACTCGCTTATGGTCTGCGCGCTCAAGAGTAATAAGATCACCCTGGTCCAGATGCTCAAGGCCTGGGTCGTCGTGTGGGTCGGCAATTTTGTCGGTGCCCTGTTCATCGTCTTTTTGGTGTACATGGCCGGCATTTACAAGCTCAACGGCGAGGCGGTCGCCAACTCCATGGTGAGCGTCGCCGCCGGCAAGGTGACGATCGACTGGGTGACGATTTTCTTCCGCGGTATCCTGTGCAACATCTTTGTGTGCCTGGCCGTGTGGATCGGTACCGCCGGCAAGACCGTGGTCGATAAGGTTGTGGGCATTCTGCTGCCCATCGCCGCTTTTGTGGCCTGCGGTTTTGAGCACTGCGTCGCCAACATGTACTTTTTGCCCATGGGTGCCGTGATGCACGCGTTCGGCTATGGTGCCAAGGTCGCCGGCGCCGATGCGCTCAACGCTGCGGGCATTGCG
>JAIHTM010000026.1 GCA_022713905.1 Collinsella sp. | reverse complement strand
CACCGCAACTGACGAGATGGGGCCGGCTATTTGAGGCTGGTGGTGATGATGGGACGGTCGAGAGCTGCTTCGAAGCGGGCGGCTATAGCCGGGTCGCTGAGCGTGTCGACTTGGTTGAGCATGACGCGAGCTGCGCCGAGCTTCAGCGCCTGCATCTCGGCGCTGAGCACCTGGGCGACGTTCTCGGGTGTGGCGATGTCGGTAGGCTCGCAGCCGCAACGCTCGCAAAAGAGTTCGGGGCGGTGGACGGCTTCGTTGATGGGCTTGCCGAGCCCCGAGGCGCCGACAATCCAGACGATGTTGGCAGTGCCAGAGGGGATGACCGGCTCCCAGGTGGCATGGGCCTTGAGCGGGAGCCGCTTGCTGCCGTCCGCCTCGGCCAGGACGTAGTCAAAGCGCTGCGACAGCTGGTCGAGTGGCTCGGCGGGGGAGGAGAGCTTGCCCGTCTCGGGGTCCAGGACACCCGCTTGGCAGATGCTTCCGCGCGCAAGGCCCGCGCAGGCCTCGCAGGTGCAACCGGGGATATGCGAGGCGTCCGGCTTCCAAGGTGCGGCGTCCAGGTGACGACTCGACCCGTCCCATGGCACGCCGGCGACGGGAAACATATGCGTGGTGGTGCAGAGGAGCACGCGGCAGCCAGCGCGCATAAGCTCAAGACCCAGCGTCTTTAGCAAGGTCGACTTGCCACCGCTGCCGATAATCGCGGTAATGCCCGGCTCGATCCTGAGCGCCGAGGCAAGATTGCCGCTAACCGTTTCCATCTGTTCACCGCCGTATAATACTGTGATAATAAATAATCATCAGAGTAGCGGTCGAACCGCTTTTGCTCTGCTCAAACCGTAGCACAGGGAGGTGCCCCGGGAATGCTCGTTTATGTTCGCGGCGCCGGCGATATCGCCACGGGCGTCGCCGCTCGCTTGGTGCGCGCCGGCGTGTCGGTTGTCATGGCCGATATCGCGGTCCCCACGTGCATCCGTCGTACAATCAGTTTTTGCGAGGCCATTCGCCTGGGCGAGGTCCAGGTCGAGGGCATTCGCGCTCGCTTGGCGCAGACGCCGGCGGAGGCGCTTGCAATTACCGAGGCCGGAGACGTTGCCGTTGTGGTAGACCCCCAGGCCAAGATGCTCGGCGAGCTTAAACCCGCGGCTGTGGTCGACGCGATTTTGGCCAAGCGCAACCTGGGCACCACGCGCGACATGGCGCCTACCGTCATCGCCGTGGGGCCGGGCTTTACCGCGCCGGTCGATTGCGACGCCGTGGTCGAGACCATGCGCGGGCATTTTTTGGGCCGCGTCATTACCCAGGGCTCGCCCCAGCCCAACACGGGCGTGCCGGGCGTGATCGCCGGCTATGGCAAGGAGCGCGTTATCCACAGCCCCGCCGCCGGCGTGTTTCGGTCCGACCGCGCAATCGGCGACATCGTGCGCGCCGGAGACGTGATTGGCTACGCGGGCGATACGCCCATGCGCACGCAGATTGATGGCTGCTTGCGCGGGCTATTGGCGAACGGCGTGCAGGTGACCGAGGGCTTTAAATGCGCCGATGTCGATCCGCGCGGCGATGCCAGCTATATCAACTACATTTCGGACAAGGCGACGTCGGTCGGCGGCGGCGTGCTCGAGGCACTCGCTATGCTCACCGATATCTTTAGAGGATAGAAGGCGGCAATGGAAAAGCTCGATGTTGTGAATGCGGCGCTTGCCGCCCTGCGTGCTGGCGAGACGTGCGAGCTCGTGGTCGTGGCCGGCACGGCGGGGTCGTCGCCGCGCGGCGTGGGCGCCTGGATGGCCGTCTTTGCCGACGGCAGCCAGGCGGGCACTATCGGCGGCGGCAAGATTGAGCTCTTTGCGCTGGATGAGGCGCGCGAACTCCTGAGCGCGGGACAGTCGCGTCTGGTCCGCTACACCATGGGCGGCGAGAACTCCGATACCGGCATGATCTGCGGCGGAGCCATTTGCCTGTGCTATCTGCATCTGGATGCGACCCAGGCACCGTTGTTCCAGGAAATTGCCGACGTCTTGGTCTATCGGCGCATCGGCGACTTCGTCATCGACTTTGAGCCGTTTATCGCGAGCGCGCTCGAGGGCGATGTGGCCGAGTACCATGGCGAGGCATCGCGCCATACCATTGCGGGCTGCCCCGGGCTTTCACTGGTGGAGGAGGGGAGTAACGTCACCTACACCAACGCTGCCTCTGAGATTCCTCCCGCGCACATCGAGACGCTCTGCCCCGAGGGCCTGACCTATATCTTTGGCTGCGGCCACGTGGGCGCCGCGACGGCGCGGGTGCTCACGGCGGCGGGCTTTGCCGTCGTGGCGTGCGACGACCGCCCCGGCACGCTGACCCCCGATTGGGTGCCCGGTGTCTACGATCGTCGCTTGGTCGATTACAAGAACCTGAGCGAGCTGTGCCCCATCGGCCCGCGCGACCTGGTGGTCGTCGCCACGGCGGGTCACAAGTCCGATATCGACGTGGTGATTCAGGCCATGCGCGCCAAGCCTGCCTACCTGGGCTGTCTGGGCTCGCGCCGCAAGACGGCCTTTGTGCGTGCCCGCCTGGAGCAGGAAGGCTTTACGCAGGACCAGATCGACGAGCTGCACCTTCCGATCGGCGTTGCCATCGAGGCCGAGGACCCCGAGGAGATCGCCATCTCCATCGCCGCCGAGATGATCCACCTGCGCCGCACCAAACTCGTCCCCCGCAAGCGCTAATCGCATCCCCACCAATAGGTTGCGGTGAAATACGGACTGTTTAAGCCTGTTAGGCCGCCAAACAGTCCCTATTTCACCGCAACTGCTTTTTGGGATCCATTTGTGCGGGGGAGTTGTGGAGTTGTGCAGGCAGACGAGGTTTTTCTGGAAATACGCTCCCGATGCGCGTATAGTACCGATTGTTTTGTCGGCTCCTGCTGCGTCGAGTCCAAACCGCGAAATGCCATGAGCGGCGCGGATGCAGCCAGGAGGCACGAGGACAACCCATCGTGGCCACGCCCCGTGCTTAAAACCCCAAGAAGGAGTGAACAATGGCAGAAGAGAAGTATGTGCCGCGTCTGAAGACCAAGTACAACAACGAGGTCAAGCAGCAGCTTCAGGACAAGTTCCAGTACGAGAACGTCATGATGATCCCCAAGTTTGAGAAGATTGTCGTGAACATGGGTGTCGGCGAGGCCGCTACCGATTCCAAGGCCATCGACGGTGCCGTGCGCGACCTGCGCGCCATCACCGGCCAGCAGCCGATGATCACCCGTGCCCGCAAGTCCATCGCTACCTTCCGCCTGCGCGCTGGTATGCCGATCGGCTGCAAGGTTACCCTGCGTGGCGACCGTATGTGGGAGTTCTTCGATCGTCTGACCTCCGTCGCGATCCCCCGTATCCGCGACTTCCGCGGCATCTCCGCCAAGAGCTTCGACGGCCGTGGTAACTTCTCCATGGGCGTCACCGAGCAGCTCATCTTCCCCGAGATCGACTTCGACTCCGTCGATCACCAGCGCGGTATGGACATCACTTTCGTGACCACCGCCAATACCGATGAGGAGGCCAAGGCCCTTCTGGACGCCTTCGGTTTCCCGTTCAAGAAATAGGTTCACCTGCCCTATAAGCGCCGTTCCCACAAGGGGGCGGCGCTTGGGGCGAACAATACTCTATGTGAGGAGGATATAAGTGGCTAAGACATCGATGATCGTCAAGTGCAATCGCAAGCAGAAGTTCTCTACTCGTGAGTACACGCGCTGCCAGCGCTGCGGCCGTCCGCACTCTGTGTACCGCAAGTTCGGCCTGTGCCGTGTCTGCTTCCGCGAGCTTGCACTCAAGGGCGAGCTTCCCGGCGTTAAGAAGGCCAGCTGGTAAGTCACTACCAGCGTTTCAAGCATCAGTTTGGAACAGGGAAAACGCGCTAAAAAGGCTTTGCCGTTAAGGGCGGCGAAGAACCAAGAGCACGTGTTCATCAAGAACGAAGGAGAATCTGTATGAACCTTACAGACCCGATCGCAGATATGCTTACGCGCATCCGTAACGCTAACTCTGTGAACAAGGCCACGGTCTCCATGCCGAGCAGCAAGAAGCTCGTCGAGATCGCTCGTGTTCTGCACGAGGAGGGCTACATCGAGGGCTACGATGTCGAGGACACCGTTCCCCAGAAGACTCTGCACATCACGCTTAAGTATGGTCCCAAGAAGGCTAAGGTCATCAACGGCATCCGCCGCATTTCCAAGCCGGGCCTACGTAAGTACACCGGCGTTGCCGACATGCCCCGCGTCCGCGGTGGCCTTGGTACCGCCATTATTTCCACCAGCCATGGCGTCATGACCGACCGCGATGCTCGCAAGCACAACGTCGGCGGCGAGATCATCGCTTACGTCTGGTAATTCGCTCGGTAGGTAGAAGGAAAGGAGATCACCGTGTCTCGTATCGGTAATAAGCCTGTCCAGATTCCCGCCGGAGTCGAAGTGGCAGTCAACGGCAACAACGTTGTCGTCAAGGGCCCCAAGGGCCAGCTCGAGCTCGATGTCTTTGAGAAGCTCGCTATCAACGTCGAGGACAACGTCCTCACCGTTTCCCGTCCCGACGACGAGCGTGAGACCCGTGCCCGCCACGGCCTCACCCGCGCCCTCATCCACAACATGGTTGTTGGCGTTTCCGAGGGCTTCGAGAAGAAGCTCGAGCTCGCCGGCGTCGGTTACCGCGTGCAGCAGAAGGGCAAGAACCTCGAGTTCTCCCTGGGCTTCTCGCACCCCGTGATCGTCGAGGCTCCCGAGGGCATCACCTTCGAGGTTCCCGACAACACCCACGTGAACGTCAAGGGTATCAACAAGCAGCAGGTCGGTCAGATCGCCGCTGAGATCCGCGGCCATCGTCCTCCCGAGCCTTACAAGGGCAAGGGTATCCACTACGTTGGCGAGCACATCCGCCGCAAGCTGGGTAAGGCCGCCAAGTAGTCGTAACCGACTCACTCGCATAAGACCAGCACCCCGTCAGGTGCTGGCAAGATCAACCTTTTTAGGAGTTTACGTATGAACAAGCATAAGGCGAAGCTGGAAGGCCTCAAGCGTCGTCAGCGTCGTGTTCGCGGCAAGGTCTCGGGTACCTCCGAGCGTCCGCGTCTTCGCGTGACCCGTACTAACGCCAACATCTATGCCCAGATCATCGACGACAGCAAGGGCTCCAGCCTGACGCTCGTCTCTGCCTCGACCCTCGAGGCCGAGTTCAAGGGCACCCACACCTCGAACAAGGAGGCTGCGGAGAAGGTCGGTCAGCTCGTTGGCAAGCGTGCCATCGAGGCCGGCATCACCAAGGTCGCCTTCGATCGCGGTGGCCGTATCTACCATGGCCGCGTCAAGGCCCTCGCCGACGGTGCTCGTGCCGCCGGTCTCGAGTTCTAGGAGGTATGTAGCACATGGCTCGTAATCAGAAGCAGCAGCGCGAGGCCTCCGAGTTCGAGGAGCGCGTCGTTTACATCAACCGCGTGTCGAAGACCGTCAAGGGTGGTCGTCGCATGAGCCTCGTCGCTCTCGTCGTCGTTGGCGACGGCAAGGGCAACGTCGGCGTTGGCATGGGCAAGTCCGCTGAGGTGCCCATGGCCATCTCCAAGGCGTCTCTCGATGCCAAGAAGAACATGTTCCACGTGCCGGTGACCGAGCAGGGCACCATCCCGCACGAGGTTCTCGGCCACTTTGGTGCCGGCCGCATCATCATCAAGCCCGCTGTCGAGGGTACCGGCGTTATCGCCGGCGGCGCTGTGCGTCCCCTCTTTGAGCTTGCTGGCATCAAGAACGTCCTGTCCAAGTCCCTCGGTACCGACAACGGCCTCAACATCATCAAGGCTGCCGTCGAGGGCCTCAAGGAGCTCTCCAGCCCTGAGGACGTCGCGGCTCGCCGTGGCCTGACGGTCTCCGAGATGTTCGTCGGTAAGGAGAACTAAGCATGGCTGACACCATCAAGATCAAGCAGGTCCGCAGCACCAATGGTTGCAAGCAGGACCAGGTCCGTACTGTCCGTGCCCTCGGTCTCCACAGGATCCGCGAGGTTCGCGAGATTGCTGACAACGAGTCCGTCCGCGGCATGATCTTCAAGGTCAAGCACCTTGTCGAGATTGTAGAGGAGTAGCAAATGCAGCTTCACGATCTTACTCCCGCGCCCGGTTCCACCAAGAACTGTAAGCGCGTCGGCCGTGGCAATTCTTCGGGTCACGGCACCACTTCTGGCCGCGGCCAGAAGGGCCAGGGTTCCCGCTCTGGCGGCACCAAGGGTGCCGGCTTCGAGGGTGGCCAGACTCCGCTGGCTATGCGCCTGCCCAAGCTTCCGGGCTTCCGCAACCCCCGTCGTATCGAGTACACCGCCGTTAACGTTGAGCGTCTCGAGCGTAAGTTCGAGGACGGCGCTGTGATCGACGGTGCCGCTCTTAAGGCCGCTCGCATCACCAAGAGCGAGTTCGAGCCCGTCAAGGTGCTCGGCAATGGTGAGCTCACCAAGAAGTTCACGGTCAAGGTCGACAAGGTCAGCGCTTCTGCGCAGGCCAAGATCGAGGCCGCCGGCGGAAAGGTCGAGCTGCCGTGCTAAATGGTCTTAAGAATGCTTTCCGCATCAAAGAACTGCGCGAAAAGATTCTTTTTACCATAGCTATGCTCGTCGTGTACCGCATTGGTGCGCACGTTCCTGTGCCCGGCATTCCCTTCCAGGGGATGCTGGGCCTTTTCTCGACCGGGAGCAACTCGGTCGCCGCAGGTGCTATGGCCCTCCTGAATCTTTTCTCTGGTGGCGCGTTGAGCTATGTCTCGGTGTTCTCTTTGGGCATCATGCCGTACATCACGAGCTCGATTATCCTCCAGATGCTCCAGGCCGTCGTGCCTTCCCTGCATGAGCTTGCCCGCGAGGGCGAGGTCGGTCAGACCAAGATCACGCAGTATTCGCGTTACCTCACCTTGGCTCTGGCAATCCTCAACTCCGTGGGTTACCTCTTCCTCTTTAAGAGCTTCGGCATCAGCTTCAACGGTGCCGGCGCTCCCGAGATCATCTTCGACCTCATGATCGTCGGCACGCTCACTGCGGGCGCCATGCTGATCATGTGGATTGGTGAGCTCATCACCCAGCGCGGTATCGGCAATGGCATGTCGCTGATTATCTTTGCGAACATCATGGCTGGTCTTCCGCAGGCTATCTTCTCCAGCACCGAGGGTAACGCCGGTGGCATCACCACTATGGTGATCATCTGCGCCATCATCCTGCTGGTTATCCCGCTGATCGTTTTCCTTGAGCGCGGCCAGCGCCGCATTCCGGTCTCCTACGCCAAGCGCGTCGTGGGCCGTCGCATGATGGGTGGCCAGACCACCTACCTGCCCATCAAGGTCAACACCGCGGGTGTCGTGCCGATCATCTTCGCTTCGGCGCTGCTGTACTTCCCGGCCCAGATTGCCGTGTTCTTCCCCGGCGTCGGCTGGATCCAGGCAGTTGCCTCTGCGCTTTCGACCGGTTGGCTCAACTGGGTGCTTAATGTTGTCCTCATCGTGTTCTTCGCGTACTTCTACACCTCCATGGTGTTCAACCCCGACGACACGGCCGACAACCTTAAGAAGCAGGGCGGCTTTATTCCGGGCGTCCGTCCGGGTAGGGCTACCGCGGCCTACATCAAGAACGCGCTCAACAAGATCACGCTTCCCAGCGCTGTCTTCTTGGCGCTCATCGCCATCGTGCCTTCGATCATCTTCTCCTTCACGGGTAACCAGCTGATCCAGGCATTTGGCGGCACGTCCATCCTCATCATGGTCGGCGTCGTGCTCGACACGGTCGACAAGCTCGAAGGCCAGATCAAGATGTATGATTACGATGGATTCTTTAAATAGGCTAGAGGAGGATTGCTCATGAACCTCGTATTGCTCGGAGCTCCGGGTGCCGGTAAGGGCACCGTTGCACAGGAGCTCGTCGCCGAGTTTGGCGTCGCCCACATTTCCACGGGCGACCTGCTGCGTGCTGCCGTCAAGGGTGGCACCGAGCTTGGTATTCAGGCTAAGAAGTACATGGACGCTGGCGAGCTCGTTCCCGACCAGCTCGTGATCGACCTTGTCAAGGAGCGCCTTGCCGCCGATGACGCCCAGCAGGGCTTCATCCTCGACGGCTTCCCGCGCAACACCGCCCAGGCCGTGACGCTCGATTCCGAGCTCTCCGCCATGGGTCGCGAGATCGACTGCGCCCTTCTGGTCGACGTGGCCCCCGAGGTCATTATCGATCGTCTGTCTTCGCGTCGCACCTGCCGCGCCTGCGGTTACACCGGCACCGCTGCCGATGCTACCTGCCCCAAGTGCGCCGGCGAGATGTATCAGCGCGACGACGACAAGCCCGAGACCATTAAGAACCGTCTCGACGTCTACGAGAAGTCCACGAGCCCGCTCGTCGACTACTATCGTGGCCAGGGTCTGCTCAAGTCGGTCAACGGTGACCAGGCTCGCGAGACCGTGTACGGGGATGTCAAAGAGGCTCTCGGTCTATGATCAAGATTAAGTCTGCAACGCAAATCGAGCAGATGAAGAAGGCAGGAGCGCTATCTAAGATGGCGCTCCGCCACGTTGGAGCCATGGTGCGCCCCGGCGTTTCGACTTTTGAGCTCGATCAGCTCGCGGAGCAGATTATCCGCATGCATGGCGGCACCCCGGCCTTTAAGGGTTACGGCGGGTTCCCGGGGACCATTTGCGCTTCGATCAACGATGCCGTGGTCCACGGTATTCCCAACCCCGACATGATCCTGCGCGATGGCGATATCATCTCCATCGACACCGGAGCCGTTGTTGACGGTTGGGTCGGCGATAACGCTTGGACATTTTTCGTCGGTACCCCCACGCCCGAGGCCAAGGCTTTGTGCGAGGTCACGCGCGATTGCCTTAAGGCTGCCATCGAGCAGGCTGTTCCCGGTAACCATATCGGGGACGTCGGTTATGCCGTTCAGTCCCTCGCCGAGTCTCACGGTTACGGTGTGCTTCGTGATTATGTGGGCCATGGCATTGGCCGCGTGATGCACGAGGACCCCAACGTTCCTAACTATGGAAAGAAGGGGAGGGGCGTTCGCCTCCAGGCCGGTATGGTCATTGCCATCGAGCCGATGGTTACGATGGGTTCCAACCATGTGAGCACGGGCTCCGACGGTTGGATTGTTACGACCAACGACCACCTGCCCGCCGCGCACTACGAGAACACCGTCGCCATTACCAATGACGGTCCGGTGATTCTCACCACGGATGCCCAAGGTGCTTGGTGTTTGCTCCAAGGCGGAGAAATGTAACATGTTCCACTTAGTTGTGGAGCCATTACGAAGTTATTACGATGCGTGCATACGTGTTGTAGAATACTCAATCGCTGTCGTTTTCTAGAGAAAGATGATTGCTTGTGAAGAAGGAAGACGCAATTGAGCTCGAGGGTACGGTAAAAGAGCCGCTGCCCAACGCCATGTTTAAGGTCGAGCTCGAGAACGGTCATTCGGTTCTGTGCAACATTTCTGGCAAGATCCGAATGAATTACATCCGCATTCTCCCCGGTGACAGGGTTGTCGTGGAGCTTTCCCCGTACGACCTGACCCGCGGCCGCATCACCTATCGCTATAAATAGCGACACGCATACACGCTCTTTTCCGACTGCAGGCTTAGCTCAACCTACGGTCGGTTTGCGTGTGAAGACCAGCCATAGTTTTAAACGCCTGCGGCTGGGCGAGTAGATAGTAGGGAAGTAGTTTGAGCGCTACCGAAAGGAAGAACGATGAAGGTACGTCCTTCGGTCAAGAAGATGTGCGATAAGTGCAAAATCATTAGGCGCCATGGCAAGGTCCTCGTCATTTGCGAGAACCCCCGTCATAAGCAGCGTCAGGGTTAAGAGAGGAGACTACGTTGGCCCGTATTAATGGTGTCGACCTCCCGCGTGAGAAGCGCGTTGAGATCGGTCTGACCTACATTTACGGCATCGGCCGCACCACTGCGACGAAGATTTGCGTCGAGTGCAACGTTAACGTGGATACGCGCGTTAAGGACCTCACCGAGGATGAGGTTAACGCCATCCGCGATTATATCGATAAGAACCAGATCATGGTTGAGGGCGACCTCCGCCGTGAGCGCAACCAGAACGTCAAGCGCCTTATGGACATCGGCTGCAACCGCGGCCTTCGTCACCGCAAGGGCCTCCCGGTCCGCGGCCAGCGCACCCACACTAACGCTCGTACCCGCAAGGGCCCGAAGCGTCAGATCGGTGCTAAGAAGAAGAAATAAGGAGCGCTAGATAGATGGCTACTGCTAAGAAGAACGTTCGCGCTGCCCGTCTGAAGCGCGCGGACCGTAAGAACATTTCCGTGGGCCAGGCTCACATTCGTTCTACGTTCAACAACACGATCGTTTCGATCACCGATCCCCAGGGCAACGTCATTTCCTGGAAGTCGGCTGGCCAGGTGGGCTTCAAGGGCTCCCGTAAGTCCACGCCGTTCGCTGCCCAGATGGCTGCCGAGGCTGCTGCCAAGCAGGCCATGGAGCACGGTATGAAGAAGGTTTCCGTCTTCGTCAAGGGCCCCGGCTCCGGTCGTGAGACCGCCATCCGCTCCCTCCAGGCTGCTGGCCTCGAGGTCTCGAGCATCCAGGACAAGACCCCCATTCCGCACAACGGCTGCCGCCCCAAGAAGCGTCGCCGCGTGTAACTGAAAGGATCGTATCAATATGGCAATCGACAGGACTCCTGTTCTTAAGCGCTGCCGTCAGCTCGGGATCGATCCCGCTGAGCTCGGTTACAGCAGCAAGAAGGAATCTATCCGTCAGCCCAAGCGCCGTCGTAAGGAATCTGAGTACGGCATGCAGCTGCGCGAGAAGCAGAAGGTCAAGTTCATCTATGGCGTTCTGGAGAAGCAGTTCCACGGCTACTTCAACAAGGCCCGCAAGATGAACGGCGTCACCGGTGAGAACCTCATGATCATCCTTGAGTCTCGCCTTGACAACGTCGTCTTCCGTCTTGGCTTTGCCCGCACCCGCAAAGAGGCTCGTCAGTCCGTCCGTCACGGTCACTTCACCGTGAACGGCAAGCGCGTGGACATCCCGTCCTACCGCGTCAAGGCCGGCGACGTCGTCGCTGTCGGCGAGAAGTTCCGTGACCTCCTCCCCATCAAGGAGGCCCTGATTTCCTCCGAGCGCTTTGAGGTCCCTGGCTGGCTCGAGGTCGATATCGAGAAGCTGTCTGGTAACGTGCTCGCTCTGCCGACGCGTGAGCAGATCAGCGGTGATATCAACGAGCAGCTCATCGTCGAGCTCTACTCTAAGTAGTCCATCCGGGCTGCTGAGGCTGGAGGTAATACATGTCAGAATTCATTAGGCCTCAGGTTCAGGTCGAAGAGATCAACGAGACGTCTGCTCGTGTCTCCGTCGAGCCGCTCGAGCGTGGTTACGGCGATACGCTGGGTAACTCCCTTCGTCGCGTTCTTCTGTCCTCGCTCGAGGGTGCCGCCGTCGAGGCTATTCAGATCGATGGTGCGCAGCACGAGTTCATGACCATCCCTAACATGGTCGAGGATGTCACCGACATCGTCCTGAATGTCAAGGGTCTTGTCTTCAGGGCTCTCGGCACGACCGACGAGGCGACCGCCACCATCTCGGTTGACGGCCCCTGCGAGGTCACCGGTGCGGACTTCTTTATTCCGTCCGAGTTTGAGCTGGTCAACCCCGAGCAGCACATCGCTACGCTCACCGAGGGTGGCCATCTCACCATGAGCATGCGCATCGGCTATGGCCGCGGCTATGTCTCTGGCGAGGCTAACAAGCGCGACAACGATCCCATCGGTGTGATCCACGTCGACTCGCTGTACTCGCCGGTTTCCCGTTGCGCCAAGCTCGTCGAGGCTTGCCGTGTCGGTCAGCACACCGACTACGACCGCCTTGTCCTCGAGATCGAGACCAACGGCTCCATCGCTCCGCGCGACGCCGTGGTCCAGGCTGCCAATATCATCAACCAGCATATGGCCGCCTTTATGAATCTTGCCGAGACCCCCGAGGTCGAGGAGGAGGCTTCGATCTTCGCTCCCGAGGTCACCAACGACAACGCCGAGCTGGACAAGCAGATCGAGGATCTGGACCTTTCCGTCCGTTCCTACAACTGCCTTAAGCGCGCCAGCATTCACTCGGTCCGTCAACTCGTTGAGTTCTCGGAGAACGATCTGCTCAACATCCGTAACTTCGGTGTTAAGTCGATCGAGGAAGTGAAGGACAAGCTTGAGTCCATGGGCCTGAGCCTGAAGGCTTAATGCTTCGCATATTTGAGGAGAAACTAGACCATGCGTCACAACGTTAAGAAGGGCCTGAAGCTCGGCACCGATGCGAGCCACACCAAGGCCATGAAGAAGAGCCTTGCTAAGGCCCTCTTCGAGAACGACCGCATCAAGACCACCGAGACCCGCGCTAAGGCGCTGCGTTCGGTCGTCGATCCGATCATCACCTGGGCCAAGAAGGGCGACCTGCACTCTCGTCGTCTGGCTATCGCCAAGCTCGGCGATAAGCAGCTCGTTGCCGAGATCTTCGACAAGGCTGCTCAGGGCATGTGGCAGGACCGCAACGGCGGTTACACCCGCATCATGAAGCTCGGTAATCGTAAGGGCGATAACGCTCCCATCGTTATCATGGAGCTCGTCACCGAGCCTTGCACGCCTAAGGCCAAGAAGGCTGCTCCGGCCCCCAAGAAGGCCGCTGCTCCCAAGAAGGTCGAGGCTGTCGAGGAGACTGCTGCCGAGGAGACCGCTGAGTAGACATTCCGTCTGCATAGGCTATATTCGAGGGGTACGTTCGCGTACCCCTCTTTTTTTGTCGAAATGCCATTGCCTATTTGTTGGGAGCGCCCATGACCGCGCCGTCTGATTTCAATTCGATTCCAGAGCTCGATGCCACGCTCGTTTTCCGCGTGGCCTACGATGGCTCGTCCTATAGCGGCTTTGCCGAGCAGCCGGGACAGACGACGGTTGCGGGTGAGCTGCGTCGAGCCATCGAGACGCTGCTTCGCCGTCCGATCGATCTGACGTGCGCAGGTCGTACCGATGCCGGCGTACATGCCGTGGCTCAGTACATCAGCGTGCCTGTAACGGACGCTGAGTTCGCGTGTACGCGCCGTAGGTGGCTGCGGGCTATGGATGCCCTGCTGCCCAAAGATATCGCCATAAACGAGGTCTACAAGGCCCGTAAGGGCTTTTCTGCACGCTTTGACGCGCGTTCCCGTACGTATACGTACCGTATTGCCGATCGCGATGCACGCCCCGTGCTGTCCCGCGGTGCCGTGTGGTGGCATCGCTATCCCTTGGATGTTGAGGCTATGTCTGCTGCCTGCCCCGCGCTGCTGGGCGAGCAGGACTTTAAAAGCTTTTGCAAGGTTGCCTCGGCCGTTGGCAAGCCCACGCACCGCTGCGTGATGCGTGCCGAGTTTGGCCATGAGGTTGCGTTTGGCGAGGACATCCTGACGTTTACCATCGAGGGCAATGCGTTTCTGCATTCGATGGTCCGCACGATCGTGGGCACGCTTGTCGAGATTGGCATGCATCGCCGTGAACCCGAGTGGATGCGCGAGGTCATCGATGCTTGCGACCGTACCGCTGCGGGCCCCACGGCTCCTGCCTGCGGCCTTACGTTTATGGGCGTGGATTACGATCCCGCCGAGCTTGTCGTGCTCGACTAGGGGAGTGCCCGGCGCGTCCGTACCTGTCACATACTATGTGTGAGCTGCGCGTGTGCAACATCTGTTCTTGGCGTGCAACATGTTAGGCGGCTCGTTGCTTTTATAGCTCGGGTGTACCATGAACGACGGTTTGATTTGGCGCTGTCGAGAGGACGGAAAACTTGGTTCGACGTGGTTCGCATCCGCGACTTTCGGTGATCCTTATTGTTGAGGGTTCGCCCAGCTATGCGATGCGCGCGCTCGAGAGCGTCCAGAACCAAGACCTCTATGATTTGCAGATTGTCGTTGTCTGCCGCGATGCTGCGCCCGGTGTGCGCCATTCGCTTCAAGTTGCTGCCGACAGGGACATCCATATTGATTTGATTGACGTCGAGGACGCGAGGCGCGGCGCTTGTCTTCGTGCCGGTTTTGATGCCTCGCGCGGCTCTCAAATCATCGCCATGAACGCCGATGAGTGGTTTGCTCCGCAGGCCCTTTCCAAGATGGTCGATATCGCGTGCGATACTGCGGCAGACATTGTGCTCCCCTCGGTGTCGCTCGATCGATACGATGCGCATCGCGAGCGTCATTCGCACGTCTTGGATGCTGCCTCTATTGCCATAGAAGACGAGTCTTCTATGGTGACTGGGCTGCCCCAGTTGATTTTGGGCGGCCTAGTCGCTCAGACCTCTGGCGTGATGTATAGCCGTCCGCTGTTTGAGGCATGCCTGTCGCGCGGCAAGGCGTACCGTACGGTTGAGTTTATGGCTTATGCGCTCTCGCAGGCACGATTCGTGTCCGGCTGCGGCGACGCTTGTTTCCACGCGGCGGCACCTAAGCTTACAGATGCCTTTGATCCCACCATGTATGCCAGGATATCCGATGACACTCGAGCGCTCGACGAGCTTGCGGACTCACTCTCGGAAGCAGATAGCGGTGGTCGGCTCAAGCTGGCAAGCCAAAAGTTCTACTTTGCCGGACTGGTCGCCTGCATCGAGAATTTGTGTCTGAGCCCGCATGGAGTGTCGTCAATCGAGCGTTCCGCCCGCATGCGTGATATGCTCGAGGCGCCTCGAACCCGTCAGATGGTCGCCGCGCTCAAGGATAACCATCGGGGACTCGGTCTGTTGTTTGGGCCGATCGCCAGCGCCAAGCCCGCGCGCTGCGTGATGTGTACGCATCTGGCAGCTTTTCTTAACCGGACGGGCGCAAAAACCGCCTAAACGGCTCATTACGAAACAAACTTGCATAGAATTGTTTCGAAATGCGTTCTTATACACAAAAGCCTTCAAATAGCGCTAAACTATTCAAACACTGATTGATTGTCTCCGCCATCTTTTGGAGTGAGGGTTTGTATGGCTAAAAAACGCAATGGGCGCCAGGATGCCATTAGAGATATTGTGCGCAATAAGGATGTCCGCACGCAGCGCGTGCTGGTCGATGAACTCCGTGCTATGGGCTTTGATTGCACGCAGGCGACTGTCTCTCGCGATATTGCCGATATGGGGCTGCGTAAGCTCCCTGAGGGCATCTATGTTCTGGCAGAGGACCTGCACCTGCAGCGTATGGTTTCCGAGCTCGTAACGGGCGTTCTGCGTACTGATAATCTGGTTATGATCAAGGCTCAGCCTGGCACGGCTTCCGGCATCGCCGCCGCCGTTGATGCGGCAGAGTTACCCGATGTGCTTGGCTCGCTTGCCGGCAACGATACGATTTTGGTTATTGCCCAGACGGCCGAGGACGGCGAGCGTCTCGAGGCGCTGATCAATAAGTTGAGCAATTCTCGCAAGTAGGTGTGCGGGTCGTGCGCTCGGCATTGTGTGCGCTGACATAGTGGCTTGTAAGGGGCATCGACGTTGGTCGGTACCCCTTTTTGTTTGCCGGTATAAAGACCGCCCACCAGGTCGCTTCAAACTAAAAGGCCCCGAGCAGTTCAATAAGCTGCTCGGGGCCTTGTTGGCTTTAGTCGCGTACTTCTTAGCCGACCGTATCGTCAGGCGTGGGCGAGGGGTCGGGAGTGGGCGTAGGCGTAGGCGTAGGCGTGCCGCCATCGCCGCCGGTCGAACCACCAGTGGAGCCACCCGTCGAGCCACCGGTCGTACCGGTGCCGCCGGTGGTGTCGCCGCCCGTGGTCTCGGTGGTCGTGGTCGTCGTGGTAGTCGTTGTGGTGGTTTCCTCTTCCTCTTCGTCCTTGTCCTTGTCGTCGTTCTCCGACTTCTTGGTGTTGTTGGTGCCGTAGAACTTCCAGACGCTGTTGTTCTTGTAGGTGGGCGCCGTTCCGGTCGCAAACTCCTCGCGCTCGGTACCGGTCAGAACGGTGTTCATAAACCGCTTAAAGACAGGCAGGTTGGTGCTGTCGCCCAGCAGGTCCGTGCCGTACTTTTGGATGGGGATCTCGCCTGCGGAATAACCGGTCCACAGGGCGCATGCCAGCTGGGGGGTGTAGCCGCAGAACCACAGGTTGGTGGTGTTGTCGGTGGTGCCCGTCTTGCCGGCATAGGGCTGATTGACGCTCAGGGCGCCGGCAGCGCCCGTACCGCTGCCCTGCATGACGCCGGAAAGGACATCGGTGACCGCGGCGGCCTCGCCCTCGGTGAGCACCTGCTGCGGGTTATCGGTGTGCTGGTACAGGACCGAGCCGGTGCGCGAGTCGATCTCGGTAATGGCGATTGGCTGGCGGTATTTGCCTCCGTTGGCAAACGTCGCGTAGGCGGACGCCATCTCGAGCGGAGAGATCGAGCCGGTGCCGAGCGTCATGACGGGAACGTCCTCGATGTTGTCCTTGGCGGGATCGATGCCGAGCTTTTTGACGAGCGAGATGATCTTGCTGTTGCCGATGGCTTCCGCCACCTGGATGTAGCCGGTGTTGGAGGAGTATGCCGTCGCCTGCTTAAGCGTGATGTTGCCATAGCTATGGTTGGCGTAGTTTTGGACCTCGGTCGTGGTGCCCTTGGCCTTGAGCGGCGAGTTGCAGTTGAGGGTGACGTTGGGGTTCATGCCGTTTTGGATGGCAGTTGCCAGCGTAAAGGCCTTAAAGGTGGAGCCGACGGGACGCTTGGCCGTGGCATGGTTTACGTGGTTCTCGTCGGCGTTGTAGTCATAGCCGCCCACCATGCACTTGATGTAGCCGGTCTTGGGGTCGACGACGACCATGCCCATGTCCAGGCCGTCGAGCGAGAGCGTGTCGAGCTGCTCGCGGACGGCATTCTCTGCCACCTGCTGCAT
>JAIHTM010000335.1 GCA_022713905.1 Collinsella sp. | reverse complement strand
CAAGCGCTCTCCCAGCTGAGCTACGCCCCCGTGCGAAGAAGTACTATACGGGAACTCCCCCGCCGATGCAAGGACAATTTTGGAAAAGATTTTACGGTGCGTGGAACGGCGCGGGGCCGAAGGGACACACGATGCCCGAAATAGCCCGCGGGGCGCGCATGTCGCCCCAGGTGCCGCCGGCCAGAACAAAGCAATCCGCGGTGCTTCCGCGGGAGGGTTTCGTCTGAGCCCCTCTCCGCGCCTTCGGGTCAATTTACTGAACCGTGCGCAGCTCGCGCCAGCTGGTCGCTTCATAAACAGACCGGTTTACTGCGACGATTCCCGGATTTCCGACCACACGCCTACATTCGCAAAACGGGCAGGCATTCTACCTGCGGTTTTACGAGCGACGAATTCGGTGTGCTCAGCTACCCCCAATCCAACGTAGTAAACCGGCGTGGTTTTAAAATGGCACTTAATTACTGGCAGCATATAAAGTAGTAATAATGCTCACTTGAACAATATTACTTACCAATACCAAGCCAATTGCACAGAACGTTGGCTCGCAATCTGGTCTCAGCGCATCTCATCGCCTCGGTTTTTGGTTTGTAGCGCAACTCCAATCGCTCACACACACTGTGAATGATGGCATCAAGCTGATCGTGATCATTGAGCATGTCATGGGTTACAAGAAATACGTCGTATCCCATGCTTTGTAATGCTGTCATTCGTGCGGCATCGTGGTCCAGCACGGCGCCTGAACCATGGATAACCTCTCCCTGAAGTTCGATAAGCACAGCTTTCATTATTATTGGGTTTACGATGACGATATCGCCGTAACAGATTTTCTGACCTGCGATTTTTCGAGCTGAATTCGACAGCGGTGTTAAGTCGTTGACGTATATGTTTTTAAACTCCGCTCCGCCAGTACGCCTCGGAAGACTTAGCAACATGATTCCAGCAACTTCTAGCGGGGATGCCGCAATACCCATTACCTGCCGTGCGGCTTCGTAGAATTGTTTTCCCCACATCTCGCCCTTAACCTTCGCTGCAAATCTGTGCAGTTCTTCTATTTCAATAAGAGGCTTTCTCATCCAGAGCGATGTGCCTTTTCCGTTTGCTTTATTTCCGGATCCGTCATTCTGCTGCCCACTTTGATCATTCTCGCTGTCCTTCTGGCTCGCCCGAGCATAGACTCGCTTCCATGGGGCCTCGTCTTGGGTTTCATCTAGTTCAAAAAGACTTTCTGTGGTGTACTGCTCTTCTTCTGATTTTGCTTGCTCAAGTGCCATGTCGACCGCGGGCGATGGTTTAAAAACCGAAAACCATCCGCAGAGCTCGTACATGGCCAGAACCAGGTCGCATGAAGAAACGCTTCGAGTCATGGTGAATAGCGTATGAAGAGGGTCTGTGACGCTAAAGCCCATGCCCGTGTCGATCGAGACCTTCTCTGTATAGGCGCTGTTCCATCGGATGGTACGTCTTGTCTCGGAATGTAGGTTGCTTCGAGTTGATGCTGCTGTGATGACTGGGGTCTTGAGGACGTCGGTTACGAATGGGGCTTGGGATAGAGCTCGCCAGCCTTCTTCGGAGTTGGGCAGGCGCGGGTAGAGATCGCGCACCTGTGGCGGGCAGCGCCAGTAACGGAATGCGGTGTTTGCGCAGACGATTTCGTCCATTTGCGCCTCCCCTGGTATCGGCCGTAGACCATGCGGTTGTGGTCGTGGACGATTATCTACCGGGGCATCATGCGGGTAAGTACCGGAAGCTGACCAAACGCTGACCAAAAGCTTGACGAGTTCTGCCGAAAACCGTCGTGTGATAGAAATCCGCTGGAAGACGCTCTGGGCATGCGGTCCCTGTCTCCACATTTGCGCTCGAATCACATGGGGAGTTCATTGAAATTACGGATGTGTTTTATACAAAACATGCAATGGCGTCAAAAAAGGGCGGTTGATTTCCGATCTCAGCCGAACACATTGAGCAAATAGGCCGTTCCCGCAGCTAGCTGAACGCCCCCGCGGCCCCTCCTGGGGTCCGGGGGCGCCGTTTTCCCAGTTGATGGAACGGTGGAGATGTGTTTCGATAGGTCCGGTGGCCATGCTCCGCCCTCCGCCCGGCACCTCTTCCCAGACTCAGCCGGACGGTCGGTCCGTCTATTCCGTTTTTCTTCCAGGCTAGGCCAGC
>JAIHTM010000025.1 GCA_022713905.1 Collinsella sp. | reverse complement strand
CATTAAGTGCTTTCCGGCTCGTGCGGAACTCGCGACGAACTAAACGGCCAGACCCGCCCAGGAGGACTCACATGATCAAAATCACCGTCCCAGCAACCAGCGCCAACTTGGGCATTGGCTACGATACCCTCGGCATGGCCGTCAGCCTCTACTCGCACTTCACCTTCGAGCGCGCCGACAAACTCACCATCACGGGCTGCCCCGAGGAATTCCAAAACGAGAACAACCTGGTCTACGTGAGCTTTGTCGATGCACTGGCTGCATGGGACGAGCCGGCTTTTCCCGTTGCCATCGACATCCAGACCGACGTGCCCGTCGCCCGCGGCCTGGGCTCCAGCTCCACCTGCGTCGTCGCCGGCATTATGGCCGCCGCCGCACTGACAGGCCACACCGTCGACCGCGCCGAGCTGGTTCGCATTGCCACCGAAGTCGAGGGCCATCCCGATAACGTCGCCCCCGCTATCCTGGGCGGCGCCGTCTGTTCCTTTACGCCGACCGATTCGCTCCCCCAGTGCCTGCGCTACGAGGTGAGCGATCGCCTGCGTTTTATTACCGTGATTCCGCCCTACGAGGTGCATACGAGCGAGGCGCGCAAGGTTGTGCCGCAGGAGATTCCACTCTCCACCGCCGTGTGGCAGATGGGCCGCATCGCCGGCATGACGCGCGGCTTGGAGACTGGTGACCTCGACCTGATTGCCGCCGCCAATGACGACCGCATCCAGGAACCCTATCGTCGCCGTCTGATTCCCGACTACAACGCCGTGCGCGACACCTGCCTTAACGGCGGCGCCAAGACCATCTGGATCAGCGGCTCGGGCTCGACTCTCATGGCCGTGACTGACGACACCATCGTGGCAAAGTTCCTGCAGGTCAAGCTGCGCGAGCAGTTCCCTAAGTGTGATACGCATATTCTGACGTGCGACACGGAAGGCGCCCAGATCGAATACCTGTAGTCGCCGTCCCGTATACTCGCCGGGGAGGCCAGGGGGCTTTGCCCCCAAATCGTCCTCGGACATGGCAGGACCCCCGCTGCGCACTTCGTGCGGCGGGGGTCCTGCCGTCCTGCGGAAATATTTGGGGGCAAAGCCCCCTGGCCTCCCCTATGTTAACTTCGCCGGCGGCGGCTACAGGGACCTACGCTCTGGAAAGTCGCCGGGCTGATAGTTTGGCTTTTTATTGGTAGGGGCTCTTGCTAGGCTGGAGCACTTCCTAGAGGCGGGCATCGGCTGCGTGCCTGGTTTAGGCGGCGCTGGTTTCTTTGTATTCGAAGACTGGCTCTAGGAGGTCTTCGATGTTGCAGTGTAGGGCTTTTGCTATATCCCTTACGGTTGTTACCGAGGCTTCGTTGATGTTTCTCTGGCGTTGTTCGTACATTTGGATTGAGCGGAGGGACACGCCCGATTCGTATGCCAGGTCTTGTTGGGTTTTCTTAAGCTTCTTTCTTGCTAACGCAAGTTTGGTTTGCCTGGACGCTTTTTTCGCCATATCGCAGACGAGGCGAGCCACGCGTTCCTCCGAGGCTTCATGCCAGGGATAGTACAGACTGCGCAGTGCGTCAAACGGAACGACATGCAGCAGGTCTTCGAAAGACTCCCCTAAACGCCACTGCAGATATGCCAGTATCCAGCCTGTCCAATACTCTGGCGTCTTCTCAAAACGATAGGTGCGATCCGGTATAGACCCGCTCTGATAGCCGGACCTTTCAGCGATAAGCGCGAACAGCTCAACGCCCGATTTTCCCGATACGACCCATGCGTTGCCGCGTTCGAACTCGCGAGCTACGCCGCTCAGGCAAAAGAGTTCAGCAACTTCCGATCCTTCTGCTCCATAATCGTTAACGGCATAGTCAAAGCAGTCGCCGAGGTTGTTCATTGCATCCTCGAGGTAGTAGACGGGGTATGTCCTACTCGGCCCACAATCCGTTAACTCTTGGATCATTTAAATCAACCCTCCCTGCCATTAAATCCCTAATGTCGATACCTTCGGAATCGAACCCGTTAACCGTATCCAAGTATTTGCGTCGAGCATTCTGCTCTCGCTCAAAACGCTTGGGATAAAACTCAGACCCCAAAGCCTGCTTCCAATCGCAGAATCTAATCGCCGAAAATGCGCACTCGCTCATAAGAGCATATTGGATACCCAAATCACCCAAGCGCATGATACGTTGCAGCTGCCTGAGCGAGATCATGCCGCTGACAAACTGTCTTGCAAACGAAAAATAGGAGTCGTCGGCGCGATAACCTCGAATTACGTCATAGGGAGAAATATCAATCAGGCAGTTATCCAGCAGATAGCGAAGTCCTTCGCGCGCCAGCGGTGTCGAATCATTGAACTCCCTATTGTTAGCCAAAATCGCAAGCCAATTGAGAATTGAAAACTCCCCGGACTCCAAATCCAAGACTGCGAGACCATCCATATCGAGCTCATATCGATTTGCAATGCCATCAGACTCAGTCCGACATGCCCACTCCATTGCCATTTCCTCATGTGGCGTGCAATAAAACCCACACCCATAGTCATTGAATTGTCTGCATTTATCCAACGACGGATGCTCGACAACAACCTCCGACCCGTGCCAAAGCTCCATATCGACCTCCAAACAAAAATATCACCCCAGTGATAGTGTACCAATAACTATCACTGGGGTGATATAGATAGATGCAAACTATTGCCTGCCAAGAACCCTTACTAGAGGCAAGCCTCGGCGATGCGCTTTTTGAGTTCGTCGATGCCGGTGCCGGTCTGGGAGCTTGTGATGATTACGTTCTCGGCCGGAACGTTGAGCTGCTTTTTGATGGCTGCTGCCTGGCGGGCCTGCTGGGTGCGACTGAGCTTGTCGGCCTTGGTGAGGCAGACGATAAAGTTGAACTCATTGCCCTGCAGGTAGTCGATCATGTCATGATCGAGCTTGCTGGGGTCGTGACGAATGTCCACCAGCGAGACGACCAAGTTAAAGCTGCGCTCGGAGTCGAAAAAGTCGCCGATAAGCTCGGCCCAGCGGTCGCGCTCGGCCTTGGAGCGACGGGCGAAACCGTAACCCGGCAGGTCCACGAAATGCACGTCGTCGGCCTCAAAGAAGTTGATGTTGCTCGTCTTGCCCGGCGTACTGGAAACCTTGACTAGGTTCTTGCGGCCAAATAGCTTGTTCATAATCGACGACTTGCCCACGTTGGAGCGGCCGACAAAGCTCACCTCGGGGCAGGTGGACTCGGGAATCTGCGAAACCTTGCCATAGCTGGCGACGAACTTGGCAAGCTGGTAGTTAATGGAATCGGCCATGGACACTCCTTGGTCGTAGGTTCTTACAAATAGACGCGCTATTGCGCAGCGGCAATGCGGCGGACGATATCGAGCGTAATGTCACTTGCGACACGCGCGTACTCGAACAGATCGAACTCTCGCTCGCAAATTGCATCGTACGCCTCGTCACAATTATCGCTGATAGCGCGCAACACCAGGCAATCGACACCATTTTTGGTTGCGACATGGGCAATTGCCGCGCCCTCCATGCCGACACAATCGGCATGCGTCGCCTCGATAGCGTCGTTGCGCATGGCGGCGCCCGTCACAAAACGGTTACCCGTGGCAATCGTGCCGACCAGGAACTGCTTGGTGCCCTCATTCGAAGCGACTGCATTTGTCGAAGCGTCAACAAACCCACGCTCAGCAAGCACGTCGGCGGCAATATCGACCAGCGCGGGCGTCGAGCCAAACTCCTCGAGCCCCGGTGCGGACTCGGCGATAAGCGCGGTATCGGTATCCAGATAGCGTAGGCGTTTGCCAATGACCACGTCATCGATATGGAGCTTGGGGTTCAAACCGCCCGCAATGCCCGAAAACACAACAGTCTGCGGAGCATACTTGCTAATGAGGTGCTGTGTTGCAGCGGCGGCGTTCACCGTGCCCATGCCCGCCGTTGTGGCGACAACTGTCAGGCCGTCGAGCTCACCGCTCACAACGGTCAAGCCTGCCTCCCGTGCCTCGCAAACGTCGCTCAGCTCTTCCTTAATCTGCATGATCTCTTTTTCGAGCGCACCGATAATCGCGATGGTAGCCATACCATTCCCCAAACCTATACGAAATTCTCAACCAAGGTATGGTACCAGCATTTTGTTTGACCTCGCCAAACGAACACGCTAAGCCAGCGCAGCTCGGGTATCAAAGAATGTCTTAGCAATCGCAGCCACCAGCTCGCTCGAGCGATCGCTCCATGGCATCGATGTCATGATACTCATAATGTAGGTGTCGCCATCGACATCGATGAGGCACGCATCGCATGTCGAATAGCAACCATCCTCGCTAATCCAGCCTGCCTTGTTGCGTACCAAGGCTTGGTCGTCCGCAATGCCATTACGAATAAACGATCGAGTCGTAGAGGCCAGAAGATCCGATAGCCATTGCGACGTCTCGGTATCACGGCTCAAATACTCGCTCATCTCGCGCCACAATTTGGCCGAGGTGCGCGGGCAATAGGTGGGAAAATCACTCATCGGATCGAGTGCGGTATCGTAATCGATGCCAAGACTGGCAATCCAATCCTCGTAACCGACACTGTCAAACGCCGCGCGTAACGCAATAAACGAATCGTTGTCTGAGTTGGCGACGGCATTCTCGATAAGGTCGCGCACCGTCTGCCAGCCCATGCTGCAACCACCATACGTGGCTAAAGGCCCATCGAGCGACACCCGCCCCGATTCGACCAACGTCTCGCAAATATAGAGCGCATACAGCGCTTTGTAGCTGCTCGCTCCATACACCTCGACATCGGCGTTTTACGTCACGCCCCTACCGCTCGATAGGTCGTAGAACACTACACCCACGTCGCCCAGCTCCTGCGCCCGACACAGGGCATCCTGGAGCGAGGCAAGGCTCTCATCCTCCAAGGCAGGAGTCTTGTTATCCACCAACGAGAAGGTCCGAACGGTATCACCCGAAGGGATATCGTTGAAGTCCGCCTTCGAAAGTCTCGTCTTGAGATCTGCCGTCGACAGAGCTTGATCTGCCGACGCTTTGGACTTTGAAACCTTCTCGTTTTGCAGCTGTACCGTTGACGCATCTGGGCGCACCGTTCGCTCCGAGGCGTAGGTTTTAACGGTAATTCCGAGGATAATAACCGCCGACGTTAGCATCCCAATGGCGGCAATCTTCCTCACGCGGATGCGAGTGTCGGCAAGGCCACGCGAAGACGTGTCCTTCGTCTTATATCTGCTGCCATGCTGCGGCACATACTCGTCCCGCGATGCGATGTTTCGCACGTGGTCTCCTGACTGCTACCGTTTATATACGAGCAGCATGATACCGAGCAGGCATTTCTTTCCAAAGATATTCAGCGGCGTTTAAGGTGTCTTTAAAGAAACCACAAGCGTTTCTATGCATTTTTGCCAATTCTGTTGCACATCTCTACCCAAAACGCAGTTGCGGTGAAATAGTTCCTGTTTGGGCGGCATAAGCCGAAAAACAAGAACTATTCCACCGCAACTTGACGGGGCTCTTTGGCAATCAACTTGGTGCCCAGGGGCGCTCATTTAAGTCTGTCCCCAATGAGTGCCTTTGGGGCGCAAAAATGACTTGCTAGCCGATAGCGTTTTTGAGTTCGGCGCGGCGCTTTTTCATGCCCGTCATGACGGCGTTGCGCAGCTCGGGCATGCGCGCGGTATCCATCTGGGGAACGCCCTCAAGCTTATAGGGAATCCCCAGCTGCTCATACTTGACGACGCCCATCGTGTGATACGGCAGCATTTCCAGGCCCACCACGTTATGCCACGGGGCAATCAGACGACCGAGTGCCTCGCACTCCTCCACCGTGTCGGTAATGCCCGGCACCACCACGTGGCGGATAACGACCTTAATCTTGCGACGTGCAAGCTCATCGCCAAACGCCAGGATGCGTGCGGGATCACAACCGGTCAGCTTTTTATGCTCGACCGGGTCGGCATGCTTTATATCGAGCAGTACCATGTCGGTCTCGTTGAGCACGGCATCGAACTTCTCGGGATGCTGAGGGTCGAAGGCGTAGCCACAGCTATCCAGGCAGGTATGTACACGACCATCGGGGTTGTTGTGCATGGCACGGAACAGGTCAGCCAAAAACTCGGGCTGCAGAAGTGGCTCGCCGCCCGAAACCGTAATGCCGCCGCTGCGATAGAACTCATGGTTACTCTGGAATTCGTCCATCAGGTGCTCAACGGTCACCATCGTGCCGCCGTTAACCGACCAGGTATCGGGGTTGTGGCAATACGCACAGCGCATGGGACAGCCCTGAACAAACACTACAAAGCGGATGCCGGGTCCATCGACCGTTCCCATCGTCTCAATCGAATGCACGCGGCCCAGGGCAAACGCAGAGTCCTCGGGACGAGCGTCCACACCCTCGAGCGTCATTTCAGCCATTCGCGCTACCTTGCCTCTCATTGGTTTTAGCTACATAAATGCCAGAGTCATTCTAGCCCATACGCATGATGGCGAAACGGTTTAGCGGTCAATTGTATTGTCCTATTTGGCCCCATGCAAAAGCGGCGGGAAGGTTGTCGCAACCCGCCCGCCGCCGAGGCAATAGAAATCGATAGACGCCAGGCCTTACGCCTTGAGCGTGAGCACCGCGCCGAAGGCGGTCGGGCCGCAATGGCTCGATATGACGCCGCCGACCTGAGTCCAGGTAATGTCCTTAAAGCCCAGGTCGTGCGCATAGACTTCCATGTCGTCGCGCAGCTCCTCGGAAAGACCCACCGAATACGCCAGACCGATGTGCGAGTAGTCAATCTCGCCCTTGGCAACCATGTGATCAATAAAGGCGCGGGCGCACTTGAGCATGGAGCCGCGAAACTTCCTAGTCGCCACGAACTTGCCGCCCGTTACCTCAATGCAGGGCTTAATCTTGAGCAGATGGGCGCCCAGGAACGCGACGTTGGACAAGCGACCGCCCGCCTTAAGGAAGACAAGGTCCGTAGGAACAAAGCCCAGCAGCACGCGGTCCATGACGGAGTTCGTAAATGCAAAGATCTCGTCGACGGTGGCATCGGGGTGAGCCTCGATGTATTTGGCGGTCTCGACGACAACGAGCGACTGGCCCACCGAGACAAAGCGCGTGTCCATGGAGAACACGTAGTCGCGCCCCTGGGCCGCAATCTTTGAGGACTGATGCGAACAGGTCGTGGCCTCGGAATATGCAAGATGCAAAATAGTCGCGTCGGGTTGCTCGGCATGGATGCGGTCGTACACATGCGCAAAATCCGCTGGCGAACAGCCACTGGTCTTGGGCATCACACCAAACTCGTTGCAGCGCGAATAAATCTCGAGCGGATCGATCGAGCCGTCCTCGACGGTCTCGTCACCAATCGTGACATGCATGGGCACGCGCGCGATGCCGTAGCGCTCGCAGAGCTCCGGCGTCACATCCGACCCAGACTCAACCACGATTACATACTTGCCCATTCTTATCACGACCCATCTCGACATTGGCTTTTCAATACATGACACGCGCGTCGCGCTGTTACACAACGGCATCTAAGCACCAAAGAGACGCCGCCCCTTGCGCACAACAAAGGACAGCGTCTCCCTGGAAAACTCCGTGCTTAGCTGAGATTCTACACGGTTTATTAAGGAGTGTTACTTATTCCGCAAACGGTCGCTATACGCGATAAACGGTAGTTGGCCGCGGCAACTGCGACACATTCCGACCAGCAAGTCCAATCGTGCTCCATGCACGGTTAATGAGCGAGGCGGTAGAAATCCATCGACGCCGCACCCTCGGCATGCAGCGCCATCGCCGGAACCGCCGACGAATAGGTACGGCTCGTAAGTGCTGCCTCGCCACCGTTGGCAAAAATCTCGACCATCGTAGTGTCCGAAAGCACGCGCAAATCGCGAAGCTCGCTGAGCTCGATCGACCTCTGGTCGCGCCCATAGCCTTCGTCACCCATGTCGAGGGTAAGCATCCCGTCCGTATAGCGCACAAAGACACCCTTGCGGATTTCGAGCTCGACCATCTTGGCTCCCTCACAGGAAACCACAAAATCAAACAGGCGGCCCGGCTCCTCAACGGTTTCACCGCCTGTCGCGCGAACGCAGTCGCCGCGCATTCTCTCAATCTCGTGCGCTGGCTGCTGGCAGAGCTTACCATCGCGCATGCTCAGCTCTCTCGGCACCGTCAACGCGCACTGCCACCCGCGCGCCACCGTCGGGCTTTCTGCCGTCGCATCGGGACAACCCGACCATCCGATCATCAAACGCCGACCCGCAGCATCCTCAAAGGACTGCGGTGCGTAGAAATCAAAGCCGGCATCGACCATCGGGGGCATGCTCTGCCCGGCGATCTTAAAGCTCGGCGCCTCCCAATCGGCCTCGATGGAAAACCACACGCACTGGTGCGGATTGCGGTAACGCCAACCATCGGCGGGCACGCCCTGCGGACAGCAGACGAGAATAAGCTCGCCATCAAGCTCAAATAGATCGGGGCACTCCCACATAAAGCCAAACTTCTCGCCCAGCTCAATGCGCGTCGCATAGCTCCAGTCCTCTAGATTCCGCGAGGTATAGACAAGCACGCAGCCACGATTGTCTTTCGTACGAGCGCCGAGAACCATGTAGTAGATACCGTCGTGTTCAAGGATCTTGGGGTCGCGCACGTGCGTACCGATATCCTCGGGGTAATCGACCGGCCCAACAGCTATGCGCTTCTCGCCCAATTCGTCGGGATTCTCGGCAACCATATGAATCTGGTTTTGCTCACGGCCCGTCAACACGTAGTCGTAATCATCACGGTCAAAATGCTTAACGTTGCCGGTATAGAAGTAGTGAATCTTGCCATCACGTACAAAGGCAGAACCAGAATACGCTCCACTCGAATCCAAATCGGAATCGGGGAACAACACGGGGCCGTGATTCTCGTACGTCACAAAATCCTTTGTCGTCAGATGGTTCCAAAGCACTGGACCGCCATGCGCAGCATCGAACGGATCGTATTGATGATAGATGTGATACGTATCACCAATCTGAACCAAACCGTTGGGGTCGTTGAGCCAGCCAAGCTCAGGCTCCACATGGAACAAAAGCCTATCGGGGTCGGACGCGATGCGAGCCGCCGTCTCATCCTGTCCAGCTCGCCACTGCTCATAGTCCGCACGCATCACCTTGTTTTTTTGATTAAACATCGCCATTGACCTTCTCGTCTATGGGAAAGGACGCTCGACTCACACGAGCCGAACGCCCTTCCTCAAATGGACTTATCCTCAGATTACGCTGAACGGCTCAACTAGAAGCTGACATCGAAGCCAGCGCCAGCGCCCTCTTCATCAGTGGTCGGCACTCCCTTTGCCTTGTTGTAGGCAAAGATCAAGACGATCGGCACGATAAAGGCGATGAGATTGCCAGCCACATACCACACGAGAGTCTCGGGCGTAACGATGAGCAGGCCAAGCACACCGGTCAGACCCTGACCGATAGCGCGCACCTCAAAGAGCTTGACGAAGGCACCGCCGCAGCCTGCACCGATGCATGCGCAGATGAACGGAATGATCGAATAGCGCATGTTTGCAGCAAAGATAGCGGGCTCGGAGATTCCGACCAGCGTCGGGATAAAGGACGACATGCAGATGTTGCGCTCTTTGGAGTGCTTCTTGTGAATGAGGTACATACCGATGGCGCCGCCGCCCTGGGCGATGATGGAAACCGACCAGATGGCCTGGATGTAGTTGAAGCCAGTCGTGGCAACAAGGTTTGCCTCGATACCCTGGATGAACTGATGCGTACCGGTAACGACGAGCGGCTGCAGGAACGCGGCGAAGACAAAGGCACCAAAGACGCCCATCCTGTTGTACAGGATATCGATTACGCCGGCGAGGACGTCACCGATCAGGTTACCGAGCGGGCCGAACACGGTGAACAGGGCGACGTTAGCAAGAATCAGGGTAACGGTCGGGACAAAGACGAACGAAACGACCTCGGGGATGTACTTCTGGGCAATCTTTTCGACCTTGGCCATAAACCAGGCGGTCAGAATTGCAGGGAACACGCCGCCCTGGAAAGCAACCATGGGAATGGAGAGCGGACCAAAGTTCCAGTACTCAGCACCCGTCGGGTCCATAACGAACGTGTTGCGGTTCATAAGGCTCGGGTGAACCATGACGATACCGACGAGGATGCCCAGGATCGGGTTACCGCCAAAACGCTTGACTGCGCTGTACATAACCAGGACAGGCAGGTAGTCGAACGTGGTGGCGATAATGGAAAAGAAGCTTGCGAGGTTCTTGAGGAACTCGCTGTGATCGGCGAGGCTGCCCTCCATGCCAAAGAGGCCGTTGGCAACGATCAGCGACTTAAGGCCGATGATGATTGCAGCGCCGACGAAGGCGGGAATGATGGGGATAAAGATGTCCGAGAATACCTTGAGGACCGAGAAGAACTTGCCCTTCTTGTCCGCCTCGGCGCCCTTGACCTCGGAAGCACTGATCTCCTTAACGCCCGTCAGAGCCATAAACTCATCGTAAACCTTGTTGACGGTACCGGTACCGAAGATGATCATGAGCTGGCCGCTGTTGTACAGCACGCCCTTGACGCCATCGATGTTCTCGAGCTCGGCCTTGTTGTATTTGCTCGTATCCTTGAGCACCAGACGCAGACGGGTCACGCAATGCGTGGCGCCCTCGATGTTCTCCAGTCCGCCGACGTTGTCGACGACTTGCTGGGACACTGCCTTGTAGTCCATGTTCCTCTCCATTCCTTTTCTAAATCATAAAACGGTTCGTTGCCGCTACAGAGACGCGATCGTTGCGTTTGCGCACTTGAGCGCACCGTCGGTGACGGTAAGCGCCACACCCTGGCCCTGCTTGTTGCAGAAGCGAGCGTTGAGCGCAACGTCATCGACAAAGATGGTCGCGATGTCGTCGTCGACGACCAGACGCACATGGTGAGTGCCCTCGCCCTTAAAGAACAACGGACGCTCGAGGCCCATGTTGTTGACCTGGAACCACGGGTACTGGGGAGCCGGCGTGAACTCGAGCTTGCCCTCGCGCAGGTTGGCGCGGAACTCATAGGCAAGACCGGTCTCGGCGTCCTCGGCGAACTTGACCGAGAAGCCGGCAGCGTTACCGCCGAGCTCAATGTCGGCATCGAGCAAGTAGGTGGAGCCGGCATCTGCGGCGAGCACCTGCTCGACCTTGCCCGACTCGCAGGAAAGCTCAAAGGTCTCGACTGCCTTAGCCTCGCCAAAGGCGCCAAGCATGCTGTCGGGGAGCTTGGTGCCAAGCGTTCCGTCGGCACGCTGAACGATCTCGAGGGGCATAAAGGTGCCACCCCATAGGTAAGAGCTGGGGTCGCCGCCCTCGTCACGCGTAGGAACCCAACCAAAGAGAACCCGACGCTCGCCATCGAATGCGGTGCGAGCGGCGTAGTACGCGCGGCCGTCGAAGGAGTCGTCAGCGGGGGTAATCCAAGGACCGTTGATGGACTTGGACATGCGGTAACGGGTCTTGTTGCCGTCGCTGTACTCGGAAAAGACGAGGTACCACCAGTCGCCCATCTTAAAGAGATCAGGCATCTCAAACATGGTGTACAGGCCCGGGTTCCACCAGTCGCCCTGGAACTCCCAGTTGGTCAGATCCTTGGAGGTGAACTTGACCAGGCGGCCGGTCATCAGACGCTTGTCCTCGCCCACACGCGTGCCGAGGATGAGCATGTACTCTTCGTTCTCCTCATCCCAAAGCACAAAGGGATCGCGCCAGTTGCGGTCATCGTAACCCTCCTGGGGCGGAAGCAGCGTCTCGGCGATATTCTTCTCCCACTTGACGGCGTCGTCGCTCGTTGCGTGAAGAAGAACCTGCTTCATCAAACGTGCGCGGACCTTATCGCGATTGCAACCAGTGTAGAGCGCATGGTACTTGTCGCCCACCTTAAACACCGTGCCGGCATAAATGTACTGGTCGACTTCCTCGTCGCCGCCGCGCTCAAGGCTCTCGCCAAAGTCCTTGTAGTTGACGAAATCCTTGGTCGTAGCGAGTGCCCAGCCAAACGGCTCTCCGAAAGGTTCGGGGTTACGCGTGTCACGCTGATGATAGAGATAGAACGTGCCGTCCTCGCCGTACGGCATGATGTCGCCTACCCAAATTCCCTCAGGCTGGTAATACACCTTGTGCATCCGAGACTTCCTTTCCACGACATACTAACTCGGTACAATGGCAAGATATGTCAATCGTTTTCATATGTCAAACGTTTTCACACCAATACGTCTTTTCGCAGTTCCAGTCGTCGGCAAACGGTTGACATATGCCGGTGAACGGTCATCAGAGGCGTTTGAGGACTTCTTTTGGCACGGGATGAACTATGCGGTTTTGCCCTCAATGAGTTCAACGGGGAGCTTGATATTCGATTCGGGATTATCGCCGTTAATAAGAGCGATGATGGATTGCGCCGCGAGCTCTCCGATGCGATCGATATCTTGACGTACGGTTGTTAAGTCAGGCATAAACGTCATAGTTCGGCGGGCACCATCCGCGCCCACGACCTTAATATCGTCTGGAGCGCTCAAGCCGCGCTGCTTCATCACGTTGAGACAGATGGCCGCCATCGTATCGTCTCCCGCAAAGATGCCGTCAATATCGGGGTTCTCATCGAGGATCTTCGCAACGACCGCGCCCTTTTCGTCGTCGGGCTTAACGAACTCAACCTCACGGACAAGCGCGGACAAACCGGCCTGCTCAACAACATCGAGGTAGGCATCGGTACGCTTATTGGCAGGCATGCGCATGCGGCTATTGCTGCGCAGGCACAGGATACGCCTGCAGCCGTCATCAATCAGACGGCGCGTGGCGAGCTCGCCAATGCCATAGCTGTCACTTGCAATCTGGACAGAGCCCTCGCCAAGATCGCAGTCGATGCCAACCAGGCTCAAGCCCATCTCGGCATATGCCTCGGCACCGATATTGAGGGAGTTGACGATGACGCCGTCGACCATATTGCGGCGGAGCATGTCGATATAGGAACGCTCAAGATCAGGTCGATTGGCGCTGTTGCACAGCAACATCTTAAAGCCGTTTTCCGCTAACGTGCGCTCGACCGCCTGCACAACCTGAGCATGGAACGGGCTGCTCACAAAGGGAACGATCATACCGATAAGATTCAGGCGACCGTTGAGCATGGCACGGGCGATATCGTTGGGCGTATAGTTGATGCGCTCCATCGCGGCATGGACCTTATCGCGGGTCTCTTGGCTAATATAGCCGCGATTATTAAGCACGCGAGATACCGTAGTAGGCGAAACCCCCGCCACCGCTGCAACTTCCTTGATACCAGGCTTAGCCGTATCCTTAGAACGAGCACCCTCGCGAGCCATAGCACCCTCCCCCATCAACATGTCATACGTTTACATACGAACAAAGCATACCCCAACAACAGCGGGAAGACGGTAACAGCACAAGTAAGTAAACGACTCATCCAAATAATTAGGAGAGTTCCGCCTAAAGGGTGACTACACAGGACCCCCGCCGGGCCGCTTTGGGTTACTTTCCAAAACATTTCCGCAGGACGCAAAGGGCTCCGCCGCGCGAAGCGCGCAGCGGAGCCCTTTGCATGTCCGAGGACGTTTTGGAAAGTAACCCAAAGCGGCCCGGCGATCCTGCGGGAGTTAAACCCCTTTAGAACTTGTTGTGGAAGGTACGCGCAATGACCTCGTCCTGCTGCTCCTTGGTGAGCGTGTGGAAGTTCACGGCATAGCCGGAAACGCGGATGGTCAGCTGCGGGTACTTCTCGGGGTGAGCCTGAGCGTCGAGCAGCGTCTCACGGTTGAAGACGTTGATGTTCAGGTGGTGGCCACCCTTCTCGGCGTAAGCGTCGAGCATGTGGACCAGGTTATCGGCCTGGGTCTCGGAAACTTCAGAAACCTTCATAATGTGTCTCCTTCGATTAATAGGCGCCGGCCGAAACCGGCGCACTAATCAGTAATCGTTATTGTTAGTATAGCACTAACAATAGTTACTCGCCCAGCTGATCAAGGTCGATATCGCCAAAGAACACCTGGTCCTCCTTGCCGAGCGCACTCGGGATGATGGAGAAGGTGTTGGAGATGCCGTCCTGAGCATCGCGGAACGGGAGCTTGGAAACCGAAGACAGCGAAGCGATGGCGCCGTGGCTATCGCGCTTGTGCATGGGGTTAGCACCCGGAGCGAACGGCTGGCCAGCCTTGCGGCCGTCGGGCGTGGAGCCGGTCTTCTTACCGTACACGACGTTGGAGGTAATGGTCAGAACCGAGGTCGTGGGCACGGAGTTGCGGTAGGTGTCGTTCATGCGGATGTACTCCATGAACTGGTGCACAACGTCGTGAGCGATCTGGTCGACGCGGTCGTCGTCGTTACCGTACTTGGGGAACTCGCCCTCGGTCTCGAAGTCGACGATGATGCCGTTCTCATCACGGACGGGGTGGACCTTGGCGTACTTGATGGCGGACAGGGAGTCAGCCACGACGGAAAGGCCAGCGATGCCCGTAGCGAACCAGCGGTGCACGTGCTTGTCGTGCAGAGCCATCTGGATGCGCTCGTAGCAGTACTTGTCGTGCATGTAGTGAATGATGTTCAGCGAGTTGACGTACACGCCAGCAAGCCACTTCATCATGTCGTTGTACTTGGCCACAACGTCGTCGTAATCGAGCGTATCGCCCTCGACGGCGCGGTACTTGGGGCCGACCTGCTTCTTGGAGACCTCGTCAACACCGCCGTTGAGTGCGTACAGCAGGCACTTGGCCAGGTTGGCGCGAGCGCCGAAGAACTGCATCTCCTTGCCAATGCGCATGGAGGACACGCAGCAGGCAATGCCGTAGTCGTCGCCGTGATAGACGCGCATGAGGTCGTCGTTCTCGTACTGGATCGAGGAGCTGGCGACAGAAGTCTTGGCGCAGAACTTCTTGAAGTTCTCGGGCAGACGGGTCGACCACAGAACGGTCATGTTGGGCTCGGGGCTGGTGCCCATGTTCTCGAGCGTGTGCAGGTAGCGGTAGCTCATCTTGGTAACGAGCGTACGGCCGTCAACACCCATGCCGCCGATGGACTCGGTGACCCACTGCGGATCGCCGGTGAACAGGGCCTGGTACTCGGGGGTACGGGCAAACTTGACCATGCGAAGCTTCATGATGAAGTGATCCACGAACTCCTGGATCTGCTCCTCGGTGAAGGTACCGTTGGCAAGGTCGCGCTCAGCGTAGATGTCGATGAACGTAGAGGTACGGCCGATGGACATAGCGGCGCCGTTCTGCTCCTTGACGGCAGCAAGGTAGGCAAAGTACATCCACTGGATGGCCTCCTGCGTGTTGGTAGCAGGGTTGGAAATATCGAAACCATAGGTCTCGGCCATCATCTTGAGCTCGCCGAGGGCGCGGATCTGCTCCTGCAGCTCCTCGCGGTCGCGGATGTTGTCGGCGGTCATGACCGTCGGGGTGGAAGCCTTCTGGGCCTCCTTGTCCTTGATCAGGTAGTCGACGCCGTACAGGGCAACACGACGGTAGTCGCCGATGATGCGGCCGCGGCCATAGCCATCGGGCAGACCGGTGATGATGTGAGCCGAGCGGCAAGCACGCATCTCGGGAGTGTAAACATCGAAGACGCCAGCGTTGTGGGTCTTACGCTCGAAGGTGTAGCGCTCGACAACGTTCTCGTCGACCTTATAGCCGTGCTGGCTGGCAGCCTGACAAGCGATGCGGATACCACCGTTGACGTGCAGCGCGCGCTTGAGCGGCTTGTCAGTCTGGAGGCCGACGATAGTCTCCTTGTCGCGATGGGCGTTATCGATGTAGCCAGCGGGGTGGCTCACGATACCTGTGACGATCTTGGTGTCCATATCGAGGACACCACCCTGCTCGCGCTCCTTGAGCAGCAGGTCGAGAACCTCGCCCCACAGCTCCTTGGTACGCTCGGTCGGACCGACGAGGAACGACTCGTCGCCCTCGTAGGGGGTGTAGTTCTTCTGGATGAAGTCTCGGACGTCAACCTCTCCCGTCCAGATGCCTTCCTTGAAGCCTTCCCATGCCTCCTGCATTGTGTAACCACGCTCCTAGTTACGTGTAATGCGGCGCTCTCTCACACCGCTGCTTATTGAATTCTTGAATTTTCGACTTGCACTACCGGCTTCTTCCGTTCTTCACCACACGCTGGTGCAGAGAAAACGTTTGTCCACCTTGGAACTACAACCCAAAACCCAAGATTTCACCCGTCTGAGAAGGATAACATAGCGACCCTCTCCATCTGGGCTGTTATATGTTTCTTTTTTTATATCATAAGGGCGTTTTTTACAAACCCGCAGGAAATGCGAGCGCGAACAACCACCGTTCACCGATTTGTATGTTTTTTTTCCTTGCCTTTGTACGACGTTCGCTCTAGCTGTTATGCCAGCTTTAGCAGGGTAAAGTGTCTCAGAGACCCTACAGAAACATGCAGGGCGACCACGGGATCCCCCGTGGCCGCCCTGTGGCGTAGCTAGTTTTTAGCTTTGATTGCCGCTTGGCATTAGGCGGCTGCGGCGGCCTTGTCGGTCGTTGCCTTGCTATCGCCGTTGCCCTGGCCCTCAAAATGCTTGTAGCACCAGCTGGTGACCAGCGGGGTCAAAATAGCCGTCACGATTGCGCAGGCAGCAACCTGTGCCGTAGCCGTCGCGAGCACCGCACCGCCGTACAAGGCCTCGTTGACGCTTGCCATGGCAGCAGGCGTGGCCACATTGGCTCCAGCGCAGCTCGAAATGGCCGCACCTGCGACACCCGTACCACCCGTGAGCTTATCGACCGCGATGACGGGAATTGCAAAGACCACCGAGCAGATCACGCCGAGCAGAATACCGGGGAGACCGCCATTAATGAGCTGGCCAAAGGTCATAGTCGAGCCCATGGCAAAGAAGACGAGCACGATGATGGCGGAAAGTGCCGGTGCCATCATCTTCTTAAAGCTGGGGAAGAGGTTACCCAGG
>JAIHTM010000334.1 GCA_022713905.1 Collinsella sp. | reverse complement strand
GAGCAGGTCAACTTGGGAGGGACGAGGGCTTAGTTCCCCAATCTTTCCGCAGGGGGCAAAAAGCCTCGCCGCACGAAGTGCGCAGCGAGGCTTTTTGCATGCCCGAGGACGATTGGGGAACTAAGCCCTCGTCCCTCCCCGGGATATGTAGCGAGTCGGAGTACCCTTGCTGTTACTCTGCTTTGCCCACAGAGTTGAGGTTGGTCATGCGGATCTTAACCAGCTCGGTGATCTCACGCATACCCTCCTTGGCCGGCTTCTTGGGATCGAAGCAGGCAGGGTTCTCGGCCATGTAGGCCATGAAGCCCTTGGTGTAGGCCTGACGTAGCTCGGTGGCGTAGTTAACCTTGCAGATGCCGTTCTTCACAGCCTCGGCAACCTGCTCATCGGGCACACCGGAGGTGCCGTGCAGAACCAGCGGCACGTCGACGGCGTCGCGGATGGCCTTGACCACGGACTGCTCGATGTGCGGATCGCTCGTGTACACGCCGTGGCTGGTGCCAACGCCAATGGCCAGCGAGGTGCAGCCGGTGCGCTCGACGAACTCCTTGGCCTCGGCAGGATCGGTGTAGGGGCTCTCGCCCTCAACCGCGGGACCGTCGTCCTCCTTGCCGCCAACCTTACCGAGCTCGGCCTCGACGGGCACGCCCATGGCGCGGCCAGCGTCGGCGACGGACTTGGTCAGAGCGATGTTGTCCTCGAAAGACTCGTGCGAGCCGTCAATCATGACAGAGGTGTAGCCCGTGCGGAAAGCCTGCATGCAGCGGTCATAGCCATCGCCGTGATCGAGGTGCAGAGCGACGGGCACGGAAGCGCGCTCGGCGGCAGCCTTGACCATGCCGTAGAAGTAGTCCAGACCAGCGGTCTTGATGGTGCCCGGGGTGGTCTGCATGATGACGGGGGACTTGGTCTCCTCGGCAGCGGCCAGAACGGCCATAACAAACTCGAGGTTCTCGACGTTGAAAGCGCCAACAGCGTAGTGGCCGGCCTGAGCGTCCTTGAGCATCTTTTCGGTGGTAACAAGTGCCATGAGCGTTTGCTCCTCTCCCTCGCCCGCATCTGGACATCGGGCGTAGTTGTTCACAAGGCGTTTTACCTTGCGTTTTTCTGCGCTCATTGTATGAAATTCAGCGGCTTTACACGCGCGAGATATTGAGCCCATGCAGGTCAATACAGTCGTTTTTGAAAAGTAAACGGAAGGAATATGAACCGAGTGGACATGTTCGATATTGAATTTTGGGCGTTCAGCGTCTTTCTTTTATAGAAAAGATAAGTAATCGAAAGGTGTTTTCTTACCCAAAAAGAAAATGAACGAAAATAGAGTCAACACAATTCCTGCAAATTTAGCCGAGAATGGAGCAAGCATGGCCCAAGCCACCAACCGCGCTTTTGCCGACGAACGCCGTACCGCCATTATGGAAATGCTCGATCATAATGCCTCGGTGCAGGTGGCAGAAATCGCCCAGACCTTTGGCGTGTCCTCCGTCACCGCCCGCGCTGACCTTGACGCGCTCGCCGAAGCAGGCAAGCTGCGCCGCACACATGGTGGTGCCGTATCGCTCCACAAACGCCTAACCGTTTCCACGCAGGATCGCCGCATCAATGTCAACGTCGCCGCCAAGCAGGCCATCGCGCAAAGCGCCATCGAGCTCGTCAATGACGGCAACACGCTGCTCGTCGACTCGGGCACCACGGCGCTCGAGTTCGTCCGGCTCCTCGATCAGCGCGACGGTATCACCGTCATCACGGCCGACATTACCATTGCCGATTACATCGACGAGAGCATGCCCTCAGTCGATGTCGTCATGCTGGGCGGGGCGCTGCGCAAAGGCCATCGTTATTTGTACGGACCGCTCACTATGCAGGCGCTCCAAATGGTCCATGCCGATCTGGCCGTCATGTGCCCCGGCGCCTTTGTCCCCAGCTGCGGCTTTACGACCGACTTTCCCCAGATGGCCGAGACCAAAACGGCTATGATCGCCGCGGCCCATCAAAGCGTCGCCCTCATGGACGCCAGCAAGGTTAACGGACGCGGCATGTACCGCTTTGCCGAGCTTGCCGATGTCGACTCCATCGTGATGGACCGTGACCCCGACCATGCCGTCGCCACCTCGATCGCCGAGGCCACTGACAGCTCACGTCCAGCCCTCGTCATCGCCGGCGCTTAAACAAAAACCACCACAAA
>JAIHTM010000024.1 GCA_022713905.1 Collinsella sp. | reverse complement strand
CCTCCGATTTGGGACATAAATCGTTGCGTGCCCTCAATTATCGCGTGTTCCTGCGGTTTGTGGGCGACGGCATCGCGCCAAATCGAAAGTACCTGCATATCATCACCACGGCGCAGGGCGTCGCGCACCGAATACTCGGCATCGCTGAACAGGCACGGACGCACGTTGCCATCGGCCGTCAGGCGTAGACGGTTGCAATTCGCACAAAAATGATTGGACATGGCGCTGATAAAGCCAACCGTTCCCGCCGCGCCCGGAAAGTGCCAGTAGCGCGCAGGGCCCGCGCCGGCAGGAGCGTCGTTGATGTCGAGCGGCTCGAGCTCGCCCAGACCCGCCGCGGCGACCCCGGCATTGATGCGCGCCCGCAGCTCGTCGCTCGGCACGGTATCGCTCGCATCCCACAGCTCGGGATTGAGCGCGGGAGCATGCGGATCCACAGCGCAATGCGAACTCGTGTGCTCGTCGCCGATGGGCATATATTCGATAAATCGCAGATGAATAGGGCGGTCGACGGTCAGCCGTGCGAGGGCCGCCACATCCTGGTTGAGCCGGCGCACAACAACGCAGTTGACCTTAACGGGCTCAAAGCCCCAAGCCAGCGCCGCGTCGATGCCAGCTATAGTCTGCTCGAGCCGACCCAGGCGCGTGATCTTTCCAAACAGCGAGGGATCGAGTGTGTCGAGCGAAATGTTGACGCGGTTAAGCCCCGCATCTTTGAGCTGCGGCGCCAGCTTGGGCAGCAGGGCGCCGTTGGTGGTAAGCGAGATGTCCTCGATCTGCGGAATCGCGCGGATGTCACGAATGAGCGGGATGATACGGCGGCTGACCAGCGGCTCGCCGCCCGTCAGGCGTACGCGGCGAATGCCCTCCCCCGCTACCAAGCGCACAAAGCGGGCGATTTCCTCGGCACTGAGTAGCTCGTCGTGCGCGCGGGGCGCCACGCCGTCGGCCGGCATGCAGTAAATGCAGCGGAAATTGCACTTGTCGGTAACGGCAATGCGCAGGTAGTTGATATCGCGACCAAAACCGTCATGTTGCACGTGCCCGTCCACGCAGCCCTCCCCTCACGCGGCGTTTTATTCTTCGGAAAACATAATACCCCACGAGAGAATCATGCCGACACCCGTACGACAGGACAGGTCGCCTCGAACAAAACGGACCTTCCAAGCCCATCCTCAACACAGACCATCACAACATTCGATGCTTTTCCCGTTTTTGGCAAAAAACGTCGAATGTTGTGATGGTTTGCCTGCCCACAGCACCCCGCAGAAGGACCAAAACGCCCCTAAAGGCCGCCGTCCCAGTGCCGAATCACGAATTCTCGTAGGTCGTTCTGACGTTTCTGGAACGCTTCGCTTCGGTCGCACTTAAGACCCATAGCGAGCGCGATGGCATTCATTGCCCGATGCAATTGCAGTTGATGGGCAAACTGAGTCCCGGTGAGGACGATCATCCTAAAGCCCAGCGCGCTCAGCACGGCCATACGCTCCGCATCCGACGCGCTGCGCTGTTTATCAAGATGGTCCGAGCCGTTGTATTCAATCCCCGTACCGCTCGCAGGTGCATATACGTCGATCTCGAAATACCCGGCCTTTGCAAGATACTTGAACTCGCCGGGAACATCGACCCGATGGTTGAGCTCGATCTTGGCGTATCCCAGCCCGCCCTGAGAACGCTTTGCTACGACCATGATTGCGGTGGCCGTCTCCATGGGCGACCGCGCGTCATCGTGCACGCGCTTGAGCACGGCGGCCGCGCGTACAGCCCCCTGACGAGATCGGTTCTCATTGCAATAGGCAATCAAGTCGGCAACGGTATACCTCTGCCCCATCTCGATATAATCGCCTGTCGACAGATGATTCAAATGGTATCGGGCGCAGATTTCGTAGCCATATTCCAGCTGCTCGGGCTCGCTCATCCACGAACCCGCTTGAACAAAGCACATGGCCTCGTCAACCACTAGAAGGCCCTCTGCCACCTCGATAAGATGGCCTGGAGGTACCGGCGCCCCAAACACGTGGCACCTAAATCCAGCCGGCGTCGAGCGCTCAAAATCAAAGTTGACGAGCGTGTCGATATGATCGAGTTCTTCTCGTGGAATACCGAGCGAAACCAGATAGTCGGTAACGATCCCAACTGCCGTTGAAGCCCTCAGCCCCTTGGTATCGAGCCCCAATTTGGGCAGGTCCGCAGTCGGCTCCGCCTCGTTAGCAAGCGAGTCCTCATCGTATAGGCTGCTTGCTCGCGAGAGCGGCTCGGACGGGCGCGCCACGTTGTGGTACAGCCAGGCAGTCTTATGGGACAGGACGATCGGCAGGTCCATGAGCCCTCCAATGGAGTCGGATAACCAACCTTATTCCCCTGCCCACGGGTCCGCACACCTTCGCATGCAAGTTAGCGATTCCACCCGATCGGATGACAGAAAAACCGTCTCAACATTCGATGCTTTTCCTGATATCGGCAAAAAACGTCGAATGTTGGGACGGTTTGAGGCGGGGTGAGGAGCACGGAGGGCCAAAACACCGTGTTCGGATGGGTTAATCCAGCTCCTTTAAGCCGTGCGCCAGCTGCCAGTACTCGCCGTGCTGGGCCAGGAGTTCCTCGTGAGTACCGCGTTCGATGATGCGGCCGTGCTCGAGGACCATGATCGCGTCGGCGTCGCGGACGGTGGACAGGCGGTGCGCGATCATAAACGTGGTGCGTCCGCGCATGATGCGGTCCATACCGCGCTCGATGAGCTTTTCGGTACGCGTGTCGACGGAGCTCGTGGCCTCGTCCAAGATGAGCACCGGCGGGTCGGCAACGGCCACGCGCGCGATGGCGAGCAGCTGGCGTTGGCCCTGCGACAGGTTGGCTCCGTCGGCCGTGACCGGCGTGTCGTAGCCTCTAGGCAGGCGGCGAATAAACGAGTCGGCGCAGGCGGCCTCGGCGGCGGCGCGCACCTCCTCGTCGGTCGCGTCGAGCTTGCCAAAGCGGATGTTCTGCGCAATGGTGCCGCTAAACAGGTGCGTATCCTGCAACACAATGCCGAGCGACCCGCGCAGGCTGGCCTTGGCAATGTGCTTGACGTCGATGCCGTCGTACGTGATCTCGCCGTCATCGACCTCGTAGAAGCGGTTGATGAGGTTGGTGATGGTCGTCTTACCTGCGCCTGTGGAGCCCACAAAGGCGATCTTTTGCCCCGGCTTGGCAAACAGGTTGAGGTCCGTGAGCACACGGGTGCCCGGCACGTAGGAAAAGTCCACGGCATGGAAGCGCACGTCGCCGGCGAGCGGGACCAAGCCGCACGTGAGCTCGGTGCCGTCGGCAGCCACCGCACGGCCCGACTCATCAACGGCAGCCACATCATGCAGGTGCCCGTACGCGCCCACGCCCTGGCCCTCGGGAATCTTCCATGCCCACGCGGCGTCGCCCGTCTGCACCAGCTCCACGCAGCCCTCGTCCACCTCGGGCTCAAGATCCATGGCGGCAAACAGGCGCTCGGCGCCGGCCAGCGCGTTGAGCAAGAAGTTGCCCAGCTGCGTAAACTGATTGATGGGCATGGCGGCCTGACGCACAAAGACCAGGTAGCTTGCGAGCGCACCTACATCGGCCAGACCGTTGATGCAGAGCATGCCGCCTGCCACCGCAACGATGGCGTAGTTGGCATAGCCGATCACCACGGTCATGGGCACCATCGAGTTGGCGTAGGCCTGCGCGGCACCACCGGTGCGGCGCAGCTCTTGGTTGCGCGCGTCAAAACCAGCCACGTTGGCCTGTTCGTGATTAAAGACCTTGATGACCTTTTGGCCCGAGACCATCTCTTCGATATATCCGTCCAAATCGCCCAGCGACGCCTGTTGGGCGGCAAAAAAGCGCTTGGAACGCATGCCCGAGTAGCGCGCGTACAGCACAATGGCCACATCGCACACGAGCGTGATAATCGTGAGCTGCCAGTTGAGGATGATGAGCATGGCCGTGGTGCCGACCACCTGGATGCTCGCCTGAATCACGTTGGCAAAGCTGTTGTTGAGCGCCTCGGAGACGGTGTCGACGTCGTTGGTAAAGAAGCTCATGATGTCACCCGAGCGCGTGCTGTCGAAGTAGCTCAGCGGCAGCATCTGGATGTGCGCAAACAGGTCGCGGCGGATATCGGAGACCACGCGCTGGGCCGCGCGCACCATAATCTGTGAGTAGCCCAGAGCCGAGAGCACGCCCGCGGCGTAGATGGCAGCGGTAAAGATAACCTGCTTGGCGAGCAGTTCCTCGCCGCCCGTTGCCAAACCGTTGACGATGGGGCGCACCATGTAGGTACCGGCAAGGCTTGCGATGGCGGCCACAGAGGCAAGCACACCCACTGCGAGCAGCGAGAACTTGGCATGCCCCATGTAGGAGAGCAGGCGGCGAAGCGTCTGCGCCAGATTGGCTGGGCGGGCCTGAGCGGATGTCTTAGGCATGGAGCTCACCCCCTTCTCGGGCCGGGGCATCTGAGGTCGCATTCCCCGCGAACTCCATCTGCGAGGCGTAAATCTCCTGGTAGATGTTGTCACCCGCCAGCAGCTCCCGGTGCGTGCCCACGCCGTGAATGCGGCCGTCGTCCAGCACGACAATGCGGTCGGCATCCATCACGCTCGCGATACGCTGGGCGATGATGATCACGGTCGTATCGGGAATCTGCGCGATATGCTCGCGGATCCTGGCGTCGGTCGCCATATCGACCGCGCTGGTCGAGTCATCAAAAATAAGCACGCGCGGATGTTTGAGCAGTGTACGCGCGATGCACAGGCGCTGCTTCTGCCCGCCCGAAACGCCAGCGCCGCCCTGGCCCAACTCGCCGTCGAGCCCGCCGATGCGGTCCAGGAACTCGTCCACACACGCCGCGCGGCAGGCACGCAGCAGCTCCTCGTCGGTGGCATCGGGCGCGCCCCACCGCAGGTTCTCGCGCACGGTGCCCGTAAACAGCACGTTCTTTTGCAGCACAATGCCCACGGCATCGCGCAGGGCAGCCAGGTCGTAGTCGCGCACATCGCGCCCGCCCACGAGCACGGCGCCCTCGGTCGCGTCGTACAGGCGCGCGATGAGCTGCACGAGCGAGCTCTTGCCCGAGCCCGTGCCGCCGAGCACACCCACCGTGGAGCCCGGCTCAATACGAAGGTCGATATGCTCGAGCACATCCTCGGCAGCATCCGCGCGGTACTTAAACGACACGTCGCGGAACTCGACGCTTCCGTCGGCCACTTCGCGCACGGCCGCGTCTGCCGCGGGCGCTTGGATGAGCGATTGTTCGTCGATCACGCGCGAAATGCGCTCCACGCTGGCGAGCGCGCGCGTGAGCAGCAAAAACACGTTGGAGATCATCATGAGCGAGTTCATGATCAGCAGCACGTAGCTCATAAAGCCCGTGAGCGAACCCACGCCCAGCTCGCCGGCGATAATCATGCGCCCGCCGATCCACAGGATGGAGATGGCGGCCACGTACATCGACAGCTGAAACACCGGCAGGTTGAGCACGGCGTTGCCGAAAGTCTTCGTAGCCGTGTGCGCGAGCTCGGTATTGACGGTGTCGAACTTGGCCTCCTCGTGCTCGGCGCGCACGTACGCCTTGACGGCGCGCACGGCGGTGAGGTCCTCCTGCACCACACCGTTGAGGTGATCCATCGAGGTCTGCAGCTGGCGGTAGAGCGGACTCACACGGTAGGTGATAACGCCCAGCACAATCGCCAGTACAGGCAGGATAATCGCGAAGACCGTGGCGAGCGGGCGCGACAGTACCAGGGCATAGACCAGGCCGACGATGAGCGTCACCGGTCCACGCACCATGGGGCGGAAGCCGTTGCCGATGGCGTTTTGGATAACGGTGATGTCGGTGGTCATGCGCGTGACGAGCGAGCTGGCGTCGTAGTTGTCCAGATTGCCAAAAGCGAGCGTCTGAATCTTACGATACTCGGCCTCGCGCAGGTTGGCGCCCAGGCCCGAGGCCACGCGAGCGGACGTGCGTGCGTAGCCCAGACCCAGCACCAGCGAAAACGCCGCGCACACCAGCATGCACGCGCCCTGCAGCAGCATGTAATTGACGTCGCCCGTGGGCACGCCCACGTCGATGATGTTTGCCATGATGACCGGGATAAACAGCTCGAGCGCCGTCTCGGCCGTCACAAAGAGCACGCCGAGCATGGCATCGCGGCGATATGCCCCCAGATAGGAAAACAAAATCTTGAGATTGCGCACGCAGGTTCATCCCCCATCAAACGTTGTTCGCAAACCCACGTATTATGGCGCGCCGTGCGGCGGTGTCAAGTGTTCCGAAATCGATTTCTGCAAGGCTAGTGCAGGCACCAAGCTCGCAGGACGCGCCCCTGTATTCAATTGGAAATGAACGCGAGCGTGACTTTTTCGCCCCGCTGCCAACACAAATCTTGACTCTACAATCGTTGTAGGGTTTTCACTACACTGGTACGTAAACGATCTAAGCCAGAAAGCGCCCCGCCCATGGAACACGACCTCACACGCGGCAATGTCCTCAAGACCATCGCGGTCTTTGCCCTGCCCTATATGCTCTCGTACTTTTTGCAGATGCTCTACGGTATGGCCGACCTGTACATGATGGGGCAGTTTAGCGGCGCCGCCGGCATCACCGCCGTGGGCAACGGCGCGCAGACGCTCTATATCATTACCGTGACGCTCGTGGGCCTGGCTATGGGAACGACGGTCATCGTCGGCCACGCCGTGGGCTCGCGCCGCTTCGACCGCGCCGAGACCGCCATCGGCAATACCATCACGCTGTTTATGGGCGTCTCGGTGGTACTGGCCGCTGTCCTGCTTGCATTGTGTCCGCAGATTGTGGCACTCATTGGCACGCCGGCCGAGGCAGTCGAAGGAACCGCCGCCTACCTGCGTATCTGCTTTGTCGGCATTCCGTTTATCGCCGCATACAACATTCTTTCGGCCATCTTTCGCGGGCTGGGCGATTCGCGCTCGCCCATGTACGTGATCGGCGTGGCGTGCATCATTAACATCGCGCTCGATTTTCTGTTTATCGGCCACATGGGGCTCGGCCCCGTGGGCGCGGCGCTCGGCACGGTGACCGCCCAGACGGCCAGCGTTGCCCTCGCGCTTGTGTGGCTCAAGAGCCGCCGCATGAACATCCACGTTAAGCGTAGCGACCTGCGCCCCCAGCCCGAGGTGCTCGGCAGCATTCTTAAGATCGGTGTGCCCGTGGCCGTGCAGGACGGCTGCATCCAGGTGGCGTTTATGTTTATCACCGTCATCGCCAACCATCGCGGCCTGGTCGACGCCGCCGCCGTGGGCCTGGTCGAAAAGATGATCAGCTTTTTGTTCATTGTGCCGAGCTCCATGGGCGCCACCGTCAGCGCGCTCACGGCGCAAAACGCCGGCGCGGGAAAGGGAAACCGTGCGCGTCAGGTGCTCAAGGACGCCATGACCATCTCGGTGGTGTACGGCTGCCTGATCACGGTGCTGATGTGGCTGGTGGCGCCGGCGTTTATTGGCTTTTTTGCCAAGGACGCCGCGGTGGTCGCCGCCGGTACCGGCTATATGCGCAGCTACATTTTCGACGCGATTTTTGCCGGCATCCACATTTGCTTTAGCGGCTTTTTCGCTGCGTATGGCAAGAGCTACATCGGCTTTGCGCACAACGTGCTGGCCGTGGCCCTCATTCGCGTGCCCGGCGCTTGGCTGCTGTCGAACGCCTATTCCGACACGCTGTTCCCCATGGGTATCGCCTCGCCGTGCGGGTCGATTCTGTCGGCGGCCATCTGCGTGATTGCATTTACCGTGCTCAACCGCCGCGGAACTTTTGACAAGCTGATGGCGTAGCGGGGCAACGCAGGCCTAGCGCCTCTCCCCTGTTTTACCGAAAGGAGCGGTCCTGTGACCGACATGCCAAGCGAACACACCGAGGGCCTGCTCCGCATTGGCGAGGTGGCGCGCTTGCTCAATTTGAGCGTGGGCACACTGCGCCATTACGAACAGATGGGGCTATTGGAGCCGGCATATGTCGATCCAACGAGTGGGTACCGCTACTACGGATCCCGGCAGCTCTCCACCCTCAACACCATCGGCAACCTGCGCGTTCTCGACTTGCCGTTGGCGCAAATTCGCGAGTTTGTCACTACGCGCGATATGGATTTGATGCAACGGCAACTGACCAAGCAACAGGAGTTAATTGAGCACAGGCGGCGTGAGTTGGAGCGCATGTCGCGCAAGATTGACCAGCGGCTTGCCTTGCTTCATGGCGCTTTGAATGCTGATCTCGACACCATTAGCGAAATCGAGGAACCCGAACTTCGCTGCGCCACGCTGCACGAGCGCGTCAATCCCACCGACGCCTATTCGCTGGGATGGCATATCCGCCAGCTTCAGCAGGGGCAGCACGAAACCTTTGCCTATCTGGGCAATCTGGGTGTGGGCATCGCGCCCGAGCGCCTGACCGCCGGCGACTTTGATGGCTACGACGAGGTCTTCCTGCTGCTCGATGACACCGATGATTACTTGGGCGACGTTGAGACGCGACCTGCCGCGCGCTGCCTGACCATAAGCTTCCGCGGCACGCACGGGCAAGCAGCCCCGCGCTATAAGCAGCTGCTCGGCTATATGCGCGAGCACAACCTGGCGCCCACCGGGCCTTCGCGCGAGATCGCCCTTATCGATGACATCATCAGCGACGACCCGGCAACCTACGTAACGCAGATCACGGTGCCGGTTGCCCCAGCAAAGTAAGAACCGCCCGGAAGGCATCATGCTTCCCGGGCGGTTCTTCAATTAGGCTATCAATGCGCTAAGCCTGGGGCACCTGACCAGTCGCCAGGATCTGCTCGAGTGCATCCTCATCCAGTACGGGTACACCCAGCTGCTCGGCCTTGGTTAGTTTAGAGCCCGCTTTGGGGCCGGCGACCAGATAGTTCGTCTTCTTCGACACGCTGCCCGAAACCTTGGCGCCGAGCACCTTGAGCGCCGCGCCCGCCTCGTCGCGCGTGCGGTTGACGAGCGTGCCGGTGAGCACGAAGGTCAGACCCGCAAGCGGCTGTGCGTCGGCGAGCTCGCCCGCCACGCCAGCTTCGGCCGCGGCTTGCGCATGAGCGGCGCCCAAGTCGACCTCGAGCGAAAGGCCCGCTTGGCGCAGACGTTCCAGCACGGCAAGGTTCTCGGGCACGGCCAGGAACTGCTTGACGCTCGCCGCAATCTTGGGACCGATGCCCTCGCACTCGGCGATATCCTCTTCGCTCGCCAAGATGAGCTTGTCAATCGACAGGAATCGCTCGGCGATAACCTCGCCCACACTCTTGCCCACATGGCGGATGCCCAGGGCAAACAGCACGCGACCGAGCGGCTGGCTCTTGGACTTGTTGAGCTCGGCGATGATTTTCTCGGCCGTCTTGAGGCCTACCGGAATGGGGTCACCCTTCTTGACGCCCTTTTTGCTGTTGGGGCTGGCATAGGTGCGCCCCGTGTCCAGTCCGGCGATGTCGTCGACCGTGAGCTGGTAGAAGTCCGCGACATCGTGGATAAGTCCGGCGGCGATCATCTTGTCGACGATCTCGTCGCCCAGGCCGTCGACGTCCATGCAGCCGCGGCTCACCCAGTGGAGCAGGCGCTCCTTGAGCTGCGCCGGGCAGTCGATGGACACGCAGCGGTAGGCCACCTCGCCGTCCTCGTGGACCACGGGGCTACCGCACACGGGGCAGACCTCGGGCATGTGCCAGTCGACCGAATCGGCCGGGCGCTTGTCGAGCACCGGACCCACGACCTCGGGGATAACGTCGCCCGCCTTGTGCACGATGATAGTGTCACCCTCACGCACGTTTTTGCGGCGAATCTCGTCGATGTTGTGCAGCGTGGCGCGCGCGATGGTGGAGCCGGCAACCGTCACCGGGTCGAACTCGGCGACCGGCGTGAGCACACCGGTGCGGCCCACCTGAATGCGAATCTCGCGCAGGACGGTCTGCTTTTCCTCGGGCGGGAACTTAAAGGCAATGGCCCAGCGCGGCGCGCGGGCGGTAAAGCCCAGGTCGAGCTGCTGCTGGAAGCTGTCCACCTTTACGACCACGCCGTCGATGTCGTAATCGAGGTCACCGCGGTGCTCGAGCGCCTGGGCACAGAACTCGTGGACCTCGGCCGGCGTGGCGCAACGAGCCACGTTGGGGTTGACGCTAAAGCCGGCACTGCGCAGCCAATCCAGAAACTCGCGCTGGCTGTGGACGTGTAGCGGGTCGGTATCGGCGATGGCGTAGATAAAGGTGGCCAGGTCGCGGCGCGCAGTGACCTTGGGATCCTTCTGACGCAGGCTGCCGGCGGCAGCGTTGCGCGGGTTGGCGAAGGGGTCGCGGCCCTCGGCATCGGCCTCTTCATTCAGACGAACAAAGCTGCCCTTGGGCATGTAGACCTCGCCGCGCACCTCGATGGTGCGCTCGCGGTCGGCGCCCATGTGGGCAAGTGCCGGTTCGGACAGGTGCATGGGCACATCCTTGATAGTGCGCACGTTGAGCGACACGTCCTCGCCCGTGGTGCCATCGCCACGCGTGGCCGCACGCACGAAGGTGCCGTTTTGATAAGTAAGCGCCACGCCCAGACCGTCGATCTTAAGCTCGCAGGTATAGGTGACGCTGCCGGCACCAAGCGCATCCTCGGTGCGCTGGAGCCATGCGTCGAGCTCGTCCAAATCCATGGCATCGTCCATGGAATACATGCGCGCCATGTGCGTGACCGGCGTAAACTGATCGCTCACGTAGCCGCCAACGCGCTGGGTATAGCTGTCGGGCGTCACCAGGTCGGGGTAGGTCGCCTCGATTTCTTGCAGCTCAACGAGCATTTTGTCAAACGCGGCGTCCGTGATCTCGGGCGCATCGAGCATGTAGTAGCGATAGGCGTGGTAATCGAGCTCGTGGCGCAGCTCGGCCGCACGCACTGCCGCCTGGGCACGGGCATCGGCCGGTGCGGCGGCATCCGCAGTCGTAGACGTTTCGGTATCGATGTCCACGCCGTCACCAAACAGACTCGATTGCTCCATAGCGGCACTCCTTCGCTCGATTTCAAACGGATACAAGAGTACCACCGGTCACCATGGCGCCGAATAACCCTTTCGAACCGCACCGAATCGGCAGCCGCTAGACCGGGGCGGATCGCGCGATCAAACCATGCCCTTGCCGTTTCTAAATGATCCGTTTTCCTCCGTCCCCAACGGATCAACAAGAAAAGAGGGGCTGTCCCACACTTGGCGGGACAGCCCCTCTGGCTTCGGCATATGCGAAACGGCTCGCTAGTAGCCCTGGCCGTAGCCTTGACCCTGGCCCTGCTGGCCTAACAGCTCCTCCAGGTACTGGCGCAGCTGCTCGTCGGTAATACCGCCATTGCCGGTGTCGGTCGAACTGTCGTCCTGCTGCTGGTTCTGCAGCTCTTCATCGGAACCCAGCTCGACGGTGACCTTCTTCTCTTCCTTGCCGCGCATAAGCGAGATCTCGACCTTCTCGCCCACCTCGTGGCTGCGCAGCGCGATGATCAGGCCATCGGCGCTCGTGATTTCGTCGTCGCCCAGCTTGGTGATGACGTCGCCCTCCTGAATGCCGGCCTTGGCAGCAGGACCGTCCTCGACGACACTTGCCACATACGCGCCGCTATCGGTGCTCAGCTTGTTAGTGCGGGCGTTAAGCGCGTTGACGCTCGAAAGCGTAGCGCCCAGATACGGATGGACCGGCGTCTTGCCGTCGATGATCTGGTCGGCGATGTTCTTGGCGTAGTTGACCGGAATGGCAAAGCCCACGCCCGAGCTGGAGCCCGAGTAGCTCTCGATGAGCGAGTTGATGCCCACGAGCTCGCCGTTGTCGTTGACGAGCGCGCCGCCGGAGTTGCCCGGGTTGATGGCGGCATCGGTCTGGATCATATTGGCGTAGATGGTATTGCCGCTGGTAGAGCTCATGGCCGTGGAGCGATAGAGCGCCGACACGATGCCCGTGGAGACGGACTGCTCGTTGCCGAACGGCGAGCCGATCGCCATGACCCACTCGCCCACGTTGAGCTTGGAGGAGTCGCCGATCTCGATCGGGGTGAGCTTGGAGGCGTCAGCATCCTTGAGCTTGATGACGGCGAGGTCGCTCGAGGCATCGTTGCCCACGAACTCAGCCTCGTAGGTGGTGCCGTCGTCCATGGTCACCACGTACTGGTCGTAACCATCGACCACGTGGTTGTTGGTGAGGATGTGGCCCTCGGTATCGAGCACCACGCCCGAGCCGACGCTGCCCGAGTTGTCCGACTCGTCGGCAGACTGCGAAAGCGAGCCATTCTGGCCGCCGCTCGAAGTGGCGGTAATGGAAACCACGGAGGGCAGGGCCTTGGCAGAAACGGCCTCGGCCAGCGTGGTGTCCTCGGAATCAATCGTAATCTTTTGCGTCGACGAACCCGAAGCGCCCGCCGTCACGGCATTCTTGCCGCCGCCAATGTTGAGTGTGCCACTCATAATGAGCGCGATGACCAGTAGGGCGCCGCAGGCGCAGCCGGCAAGCGCTGTAATAAAGATCGGCAGCTTTTTGGTCTTGGTCTTGACCACTGTGTGCTTGTTTACAACCTGCTGGCTGCCCAGCGGTTGGCCTGTCTGTGTGTCGTAGGCCTGCACGTAAGGAATGTTGTTGCCATCGGCAGGCGTCGATTCCACCTGCACACGCGGCTGCTGTTGGGTCTCGCCGGCGTTGCCCGCATCCTGGGGACGCTGGGAATCGTACTCGCTCATAGCTGCGATCCTTTCGTCAAATAACCAAAGGCCCGCCAAACATGTGGCGGGCCATCATTGTTCACGTTGAGTTGTACCCCAATATGCGGGCGTACGTGTATGAGAACGCAATCTTTTAGGAAGGCTTTAGTTCTGTTGCAGATTCGAGAGGAACCCGCACCTGCGTCAAAGCCACTACAAAGGTGCCTGTCCCCTTTGTGGTGGAAATCTAGTCCTTAAACAGATAGCCCACGCCGCGGACGGTGGTGATGTGTGCCGCGATCTGCGGGCCCACCTTGGAGCGGATGCGTCGAATGTGTACGTCGACGGTGCGCGTGCCGCCGCAGTACTCAAAGCCCCACACGCGGTGCAGCAGCACCTCGCGGCTGTAGGCGCGGTTGGGGTGCGTGGCCAAAAAGCTCAGCAGCGAGTACTCCATCAGCGTCAGGTCGATGGGCTCGTTATCGAGCGTCACCTGGTAGGTAGCCAGGTTGATCTCGAGGTTATCGATGTTGAGCACATCGTCGGCGGTGACGGTCTCCTCCTCGCCCATCAGACGCTGCGCGCGAGCCTTGAGCTCGTTGGGCGTCGCCGTAGGGCATACAAAGTCGGCATGCGCGTGATTGGGCAGGCGCAAGGTGCCGAGTGCCTCGTCGTCGACAATCACCAGCATGGGGACACCGCCGCGATCGTCAAGCCACTTGGCAATCTGATCGATGCGGTCGCTGCGGATGCCATCGGAATCGAGAATCAGCAGGTCAAAGTCGTGCGCCGCAGTTGGCGAATCGGGGGTTGCCAGGCTCACCTCGACACCCAGGGTAGTCGTCAAGCTGCGGGCAAACTCGTGGAAGCGCGTCGTGCGCGCCATGAACAGGGCACTCTTTTCGGACATATCGGCCTCCAAAGAAATGAGCTCAATCGTACTGGAACAAGCCAGCGCGATTAGGAGTTCGCCAGGTAGTGCTTGATCTCCCACTCGGTGATCGTAGACTCAAACTTATGCCACTCGTCGCGCTTCTTTTTGAGGAAGAAACTGTGGATGTGCTCGCCGAGGGCATCCTTCATAAACTGCGAGTCCTCAAACACGTCGAGCGCCTCTTTGAGCGAGCGCGGCAGCGGCGTGTAGCCGGCCTCGACCATCTGACGGTCGGTAAGCTTGAGCGTCTCGGCCGTGGCCTCGGGCGGGAGCTCCAGCTTGCGCTCGATGCCATCCAGACCAGCCGCCAGCGTAACGGCGTTGACCAGGTACGGATTGGCCATGGGATCGGGACTGCGCAGCTCGATGCGCGTGGACAGCTGCTTGCCGGGCTTGTAGACCGGAATGCGGACCATGCTCGCGCGGTTGCGCAGGCCCCACGTGGCGTACTGCGGCACGGAGTCGCCACCCGTGGTGATGCGCTTGTACGAGTTGACCGTGGGGTTGGTGATGGCGCTGATCTCGCGCGCGTGCGCCAAGATGCCGGCCATGTAGTGCTTGGCAATATCGGAGAGGTGGTACTTCTCGTCGTCCTCGCCCCAAAAGACGTTGTTGCCGTCATGGTCGAACAGCGACTGGCACAGGAACATAGCACTGCCGTCCTCGCCCGCCAACGGCTTGGGCATAAAGGAGGCGTGGCAACCGCTCTCGTAGGCCTGCTGCTTAATGATGAGCTTGGCCGTGGTGATGGCGTCGGACATGCTTAGGGCCTCGGCGTGGCGCAGGCTCATGCCGTGCTGCGAGCGACCGGCGGCGTGGAAGGTGTACTCCACGGGCACGGACATCTTCTCGAGCGTGAGGACCGTGTTGCGGCGCAGGTCGCGAGCGGCATCGCTCACCGAAAGATCGAAGTAGCCCACGTTGTCGAGCGGCTCGGGGGTGTGCTCGTCGGGGAAGTAATAGTACTCCAGCTCGGCGCCCACATTGAGCAGGTAGCCAGCCTTCTCGGCCTTGCGGAACATGCGGCGCAGGGCATCGCGCGGGTCGCCGGCAAACGGCTTGCGATCGGGAGTGCACACGTCGCAGAACACGCGGGCGACGCCGTTGTGGCTCGGGCGCCACGGCAGGATCTGGAAGGTCGAAGCATCGGGGAATGCGAGCATGTCGGCTTCCTCGGGCGTGGCAAAGCCCTCGATGGCGGAGCCGTCAAAGCCAATACCCTCCTCAAAAGCGACCTCGAGGTCCTCGGGGCTAATGGCAAAGTTCTTGAGGCGGCCGAGAATGTCAACAAACCACAGACGCACAAAGCGGATGTCACGCTGCTCTACGGAGCGGAGTACGTAATCGATGTTCTGCTGGTTCATGTCGCTCCCCTTTCTTTCGGGCGGGTTTCGACTGGTCTATATCGCAGATACTATCGCAGAAAAATGTTTCCGCAGGGTTAAAGCGTGTCCGGCGCTCAAAAAACGTGCGCGAACAGGCAGTCTGACTTACGCGCGATCATAAAGGATCACTCCTTCGCGCTCGATTACCGCGGCAAGATCGTCATCAAGATGATCACTAGAGACAAGGTCAACCTGCCTCCCGGTTTCTTTGCGCACCGCCTCGCCAAACGCCGACAACGCGAAAAGACCAAAGCCCTGCTCGCGATCGACTTTGAGACGCAAGTCAATATCACTATCGGCATGCGCCTCGCCACGGGCATACGAACCAAAAAGAATCACGGTTTTGATGGCGGGAATCGAGCTGGCTGCCTCGCGGACGGCGGACTCAATCTGGGCAGTATCCAAAATGCCCGTCGCGGCGCTTTCGCTCGCAGAGCTTTTACCAAGTGAAGGAACAAACGGCAGAGAGCGCTCGCGCAGCATCTGCCTCATAAACATATTGACCGCAACAGACGAAGTCATACCAAGCTCTTCGCACAGCTCGGCAAATGAGTCTTTAATTGACGAGTCCACTCGCACACTCAGCACAGACGCAGCCATGGATACCTCCTGTATGACATTGTCTATATATTATCATACAGACTAGCGCGAGGTCGAGGCGCGGTGTTCGATGTGACCGGGGATCTCGATGCGTTTGGGCGCCAGCTTTGCGGCCTCGCCCACGGTGGTGGTAACGACGTCGATGCGCTCGGACAGGCGCTCGACCACGCGCTCGGCAATGGTGAGGGTATCCTGCGCGGCCGTGGTGACGCCGCCAAAGAGCACATGGTTCCAAGGGTAGTCGTCAAACGTCGCGATCTTGAGCCCCGCCGGCAGCGAGGGACCAAGCTGCGCCAGCGCCTCGGTCAAACGCAAGAAGACCAGGCCGTTGACGGCGATAAGGCCGAGCCTTTTACCCGCATAGCCGCGGATGGTCTCGTCCAAGCGACCGACGCCCGCGGCGCCCCCGTCGGCCAAGGTGACGACCTCGCCCGCAAGGCCGCGGCGCGAAAGCTCTTCGACAAAGGCCTCGGCGCGCTCGCGACGGACGGGGCTGTCGTCGCTTGCCTCGGTGAGCAGGCACAAGCGCTCGCTACCCGCAGCAGCCAAGGCGTCTACCAGGCCGGCAACCAGCTCGCGGTTGTTAGATGTCACCAGATCGACTCCGCCGGCGGCGACATCGCGGTCGAGCAGCACAACGGGCAGGCGTCCCGCTGCCGCGGCAATCGCCTCGTCATTGCCTCCGCAGGTGTTGACGACCAGACCGTCCACGCCAGCATCGATAAGCCTGGTGAGCGACTCTGCTTCCTTAGCGGGGTCGTTGCCGCTAATGGCCGTCATGAGCGAGCAGCCGCGCGCGGCGGCGCTGGCGGAAAGGCCCTCGAGCATGGCGCTCGAGAACGGGTTGGCGATGTCGGCCAGAATCACGCCGATAAGGTTCGTACGCGAGGAGCGCAGATTGCGTGCGGCGGCACGCGGGCGATAGCCGGTACGCTCGATAACCGCCGCGATGTGAGCACGGGTCTCCTCGGTCATTTGCCCGGGGCGGTTATTGAGATAGCGCGAGACCGTGGCCGGACTCACGCCCGCCTCGGCGGCAATGTCCTTGATTCTCATCTGCGCCATAGCGCACCCCGTTTCCCAATTGTCGGCGGTCTGAGCCATTTTAGGCATTTTTTTAAAAATCTCGGTTGCAAAACGCTGTAGGTGAGCAGCGTCGTTTTTGCGTCTCGAGCAGATGCGATGATGGGCTAGATAGACGAGTCTTTAGGCAGCTCAAAATAGTCGGGATGCAAGGCGATAACCGGGCCCTGCTCCTCGGGCATCAGGTGCAAGTGCGTCTCTGCCAGATAACTCGCCGCATCGGTATCGCCCCTCTTAATGGCCTCAAGAATCCGGCGATGCTGCCGACGAATCGGCTCCCAATCCAGGTCCTGCGACACCATACGCAGCCAGTTGTATCGCTCAAAATGCGTGTTGATGCTTTTCATCCAATCCCACAACA
>JAIHTM010000333.1 GCA_022713905.1 Collinsella sp. | reverse complement strand
TCGGCGTTCATGCTGCCCCCATCATCGCGGTCTACGGGGTCAAAGATATGGCACCGTGGGGACACATGTATGTCAATCCTGGTCTAACAGAGCCTTAGATTTTCTGCCTGGCCGATTCCGTTTGTCTCAATCTGTAACAACTGGGACCGAAAAGCTCGGCTAGATGTTACAGATCGAGATTGAGCGGATTGACCTGTGCGTTTGTCTCGATCTGTAACAGGTAGATGGTCAAAAGTGGGCTAGGTGTTACAGATTTAGATATTTCTGCTCGGGCGTTCTGTTTGTCTTGATCTGTAACAGCTAGGGCCGAAAATCCCTGCTAGATGTTACAGATTGAGACAAACGGCCCGCTCAGGTCCGAGCCAAAACAAAAAGGCCGCATGCGAACCCGTGGAGGGATTCGCATGCGGCCGACAGGGGGTATGCGGCAAAAGTTAGGCCATAAGCAGGCCGGTCTCCGCGACGTTCTTGTACCAGTACGCGCTCGCCTTGGGATAGCGCTTCTGGGTCTCAAAGTCGATGTAGAACAGGCCGTAGCGCTTGTTGTAGCCGTTGGTCCAGGAGAACTGGTCCTGCAGCGACCACACAAAGTAGCCGTCGACGTTCACGCCGCCGTCGATTGCCTTGAGGATCCATGCGAGATGCTGACGCATGTAGTCGATGCGAGGGGCGTCGTCGATAAAGCCGTCCTCGAAGTCGTCCTTATAGCCCATGCCGTTCTCGGTGATGTAGATCTTCTTGTAGTTGGGGTAATCGTTCTTAATGCGCAGCAGCAGGTCGTACAGGCCCTCGGGATAGATAATCCAGTCCCAATCGGTGGTGGGTACGCCTTCGCGCACGCATGACTCGCCCACGCCCTTGAGGAACCAGCGCGAGGATCCCTTGTCGCCGGTGCCATTGTGGTTGATGTCGTTTTCGCCCTCGGCAGCACGCAGGAACTGGCACTTGTAGGTGTTGACGCCCAGGCAATCGTTGTAGGGGAGCGCGGCGGTCAGCGCGGCGATGTCCTCGTCACGGACGTCGAGCTCGCCGCCGGCGATATGGGCCAGCTTGGTTGCGGCTTCCATGGTGTCGGCTGCATAGTGGCCGCGGAAGGTGGCGTCGAGCACCCAGCGGTTGTTGATGACATCGGCCATGCGAGCTGCCTCGCAGTCGGCAGCACTGTTGGGATCGAGGGGATACTTGGGCTCCAGGTTCTGGACAATGCCGATCTCGCCCTCAAAGCCGCCTTCATGGAAGGCGACGACAGCCTTGGCGTGGGCCACCATCATGTTGTGCATGAGCTGGAAGGCCTTGTCCAGGCGGTACTTCTCGCCGTGCGGCCAGTTGCCGACGATAAAGCTGCCCTCGGCGGTTGCGGGAATCTCGTTAAAGGTAAACCAGTGCTTGACCTCGGTGAACTCGGCAAAGCAGAACTTGGCGTACTCGACGAAGGCGTCGATGGTCGTGCGCGTCAGGAATCCCTCGCCGCCGTCCTGGTAAAAGGCCTCGGGCGTGTCAAAGTGATCGAGCGTAACATAGGGGATAACGCCGGCTTTGTTGCAGGTGGCGAAAAGCTCGTGATAGAAAGCGACGCCCTCGGGGTTAATCTCGCCGGTGCCGTTGGGGAAGATGCGGCTCCAAGCGATGGAGACGCGGATACCGTTGATGCCGAAGCGCTGGCACAGGTCGATATCGACCGGATACTTGTTGTAGAAATCGCTTGCAGGATCGGGGGAGAAGCGACCCTGGGCTGCCAGGAAATCGTCCCAGGGCACTTTGCCCTTGCCGTGCGTACGGGTCTCGCCCTCAACCTGGTAAGCAGCGGTGGCGCCGCCAAACACAAAGCCGTCGGGGAACTGCATGGGGTTGGTCATGAGTCATCCTTTCTGTGGGATACGAATAGGGAGAGGTGCCCGAACCGGGAATCCGGGCACCAACAGAGGGAGGAACTAGTCGAGGTTCTCGCGGAGCCACTTGATGGCGCCAGCGGGGTCGCGAGTAAGGTCGATATATTCCTTACCGCGGGGAGCGAGCAGCTTAATGCCCAGGCGATCGGTGTCGGCCTTCATGTCGTTGTAGTAGCTACGGACCTGCGGGGCAAGCACGATAACGTCGTACTGATCCATGATGGCAGTGTGCTGGCCATAGGCGCCTGCGGAGGAAGCGATGTTCTCTCCGGTCTGCGCAGCACCTTCCTTGATGGCGTTGGCAAGCAT
>JAIHTM010000332.1 GCA_022713905.1 Collinsella sp. | reverse complement strand
AAATACGACGATTCGGTGCTTTATGGAGCTTGAAAATCGGTGGAAGTGAGCAATTTCAGCGAAATTTTGCTGTTACTAAAATTGTGACAGTACTCATATTTGCCGTTTTTTCCCACTGGGTATCGTCGGGGGCCAATTAGAGCTCCCCGTACAGCTGGGAACGCGCCGATTGCCAGCAATATCTTGTATGCGGATGGCGCAGCAAAAAAGTTGCGGTGGAATAGGGATTGATTTGCGGCTGATAAGCCAAAAAACAGTCCCTATTCCACCGCAAGTGGTAAAGGTGCCTCTAGTGAACGGGCTGGTAGCGGGGGCAGTAGCTGATGGCGATGGCGTCCACGCCCACGTGGGTTGCGATGGTGCAGCCGATGGTGCCGGCGCCGGCGTCTACGTAGTCCTGGCCCGCGAGCGCCTCGTTGACAAGTTCCTGCTCCTCGGCGGCGCCGGTCGTGAGCACGCGCACGCTTGAGCCCGGGTGCTCGTCCAAAAACGCGAGGCAGTCTGCCATGGTGTTGGCGACGATGCGCTTGGCGCCGCGGCCCTTTTTGATGGCCTTGATCTCGCCCGACTGCCACTCCGGCGAAACGGCCAGGCGAATGTTGAGCATCTGCGTCAGCTGACCGGCGAGCTTGGGGGCGCGGCCGTTTTTGACCAGGTTCTCGAGCGTGCGGGGAATCAGCAGCAGATGGGCGTCAGGCAGCGTTGCGCGGATTTGCGCCTCGGTCTCGTCTAGGCTGCGTCCGTCCTCGCGCATGGCAAGCGCGTACTCAACCAGCAGACCCTCGGCGCCCGAGCCGGTGCGCGAATCGATGCAGCGCACGTCGAGCTCGTGGGTATCGGCCACCTGGCACGCGTTGGCGTAGCAGGCCGACCACTCGCTGCACAGCGAGATGAAGATGGCACTGTCGTGGCCGTCGGCGCGCACGCGATCGAAGAGCTCCTTGAACTCGCCGGCGCTCGGCTGCGAGGTGTGCGGCAGCTGCTCGGAGCCGGCCATGCGGGCGACATACTCCTCGGCGGTGATCTGCACCTGATCGAGCAGGTCCTCGCCTTCGATAATCACATGCAGCGGAATCACGTAGATGCCGAGCTCTTGGGCGCGCACGGGGGAGATGTCCGACGTGGAGTCGGTTATGATGGCAAAAGACATAATTGCACCTTTCGATGGGGCGCCGTGGCGCCGCCGATTGAGAGCAAAGTGCGTCAAGTATAGTGGAGTCGTTCCACATTACTAGGTTCAATTATTGAATAGTCAACAGTTTGAAGCGTCGGTGTGGAAATCATCAACTGGGGAAGAGGGATGCCGATGGAGGCGCTGGAGATATGCAGACGGCCGATTGTGCTGTTCGATTTTGACGGCACGGTGGCAGATACGGGCCGGGCGGTGATGACCTCGACGCGCAAGACGCTGGCTGCGCGCGGGTTTTCGGAGGCGCAGATGGGTGACCTGCGCCGCATGATCGGGCCGCCGCTGTGGAAGAGCTTCCACGACTTTTACGGCTTTACGCGCGAGGAATCGCTCGTGGTGGCCGACGAGTACCGTGCCTTTTTCGATGAGCTGGGGCCGGAGGAGTACCCCGTGTTCGATGGGATTCCCGAGCTGCTGGATGGGTTGACCGCCCAGGGCAAGCGTATGGCCGTGGCGACGTCGCGCATGGAGGCGAAGTGCAGCGATATGGTGCATGAACTTGGGCTTTGCCAGTTCGAAGCCGTGGTTGGCATGAATCCGCCGCAGGGGCGCGAGACCAAGGCAGATTCGGTCCGCGATGCGCTGGCGGCGCTCGGTGCGACGGCCGACGAGGCCGTGATGATCGGCGACCGCTTTAACGATGTGGAGGGCGCGCACGCGATGGGTGTGCCGTGCATCGGCATCTATTCGGGCGCGGCGGCGCCGGGGGAGCACGAGGCCGCGGGTGCCGATGCGGTGGTGCACTCGGTGGCCGAGCTTGCTAAACTTTTCGCTATATAAGTATGTGATGTGAGGGGCGGGCACGCTCGCCGCTCATTGGTAAGGAGGTCGTCCATGAATCAGGTGGAGCAGAGCGTTACCGAGTATGTCGACGAGGTCTGGGAGGATGTCGTCGCCGATATCGAGCAGTTGGTGAGCTACCCGTCCGTGGCTGTTGCTGCCGATGCAGAGCCCGGCGCGCCGTTTGGCCGCCCGGTCCGTGACGCGCTCGATTGCGCGCTCGGCATTGCGCAAAAGCTCGGCT
>JAIHTM010000331.1 GCA_022713905.1 Collinsella sp. | reverse complement strand
ACCACCACAAAGGTGCCTGTCCCCTTTGTGGTGGTTTTTATGTTGATGGGTTAACAAATGGGATATTTGGGTACGGGTGTCGGCTTATGCGACTAAGATGTTTACCCGTAAGCATTATGCAAGCGAAAGGCGGTCGTCTCCCATGCAGCAGAACGACGAGACACGTTTTGAGGACTTTGTCGGACTGATCAGCGGGCTCTACAAGGAGATCCAGCGCATTAAGACATCCGAGGGCGCAAGGCTGGGCCTCAAGGGCTCCGACGTTATGTGCCTGTACTATCTTGAGCGCAGCAAGGACGGCCTGACTGGTGCTGACCTGGCTCGCATGGCGGGCGTGACCCGTGCCGCCGTCTCGCGCACGCTCGCGCATCTGGAGGAGGGCGGTTACGTCGAGGTCGATGATTCGGGCGATGCTGCCGTTAAGTATCGTGCTCCGGTGCGCCTGACCGCTCTAGGCGGCGAGAGCATGAGCGAGGCGGACCGCATCATTCGCGAGGTGCTCGATACCACCGGTAAGGCTATGGGTGTGGAGCAGCGCGAGCGGATGTATGCGTCGCTGCGCACGATTCTCAACACCCTGCGCGAGATCTAGAGCCGCGCTGGCGCTAGCTTTCAGCTAACAACTGCATCGTCCCGTTTGAGCGCGTACGCCGTGCCGGGGCATTGCTGTCAAAATCTCCTGCGTGGGACCTGCGCAAGAAAGGATTCGTTATGTCCGTCCGCATTATTACCGATTCCGCAAGCGATATGTCGCAGGCGGAGCACCCCGCTCTTCGTGTTTTGCCGTTGTCCGTCACCTTTGGCACCGATGTGTATATGGATGGCGTCGACATCGATCACCAGCGCTTTTACGAGATGCTTGTGGAGCGCGATGAGCTGCCCAAGACCGGCCAGGTCAACCCGTACGCGTTTTCGCAGGCGATTGCCGAGGCGCGTGAGGCCGGCGACGAGGCGGTGATTATTACCGTGGGCGCCAAACTTTCGGGGACCAATCAGAGCGCCTGTACCGCACTTGCCGAGGCGCCGGGCGGCGACGTGTATGTGGTTGATAGCAATAACGTTACCCTGGGTGAGCGAGTGCTGGTCGAGTATGCCCTGCGCCTAGTGGACGAGGGCCAGGGCGCGGCCCAGATCGCGGCGGCGGTCGAGGCCGTGCGCGACCGCGTGGTCGTTATCGGCCTGCTCGAGACGCTGGAGTACCTGGTGCGCGGCGGTCGCCTGTCTGCTGCGGCCGGCGCCGTGGGTACGCTACTCAACGTGAAGCCTGTTGTGGCCGCCGAGGATGGCCTGATCGTGCAGCTGGGCAAGGCGCGCGGTTCCAAGAACGGCCGTAACCTGCTCAACCAGAAGGTCGAAAAGGCAGGCGGCATCGACTTTTCCATGCCGTTGGCGCTCGGCTATACGGGCCTTTCGGATGCGGTGCTCAAGAAGTATATCGAGGACAGTGCGGCGCTGTGGGCTGGCCACACAGAGGGCGAGCTGCCTGTCCACACCATTGGCGCCACCATCGGCACCCACGTAGGCCCCGGTGCCGTGGCCGTAGCCTTCTTCCAGCCCGCCAACTAACCGACTTGCCATAAACCACCACAAAGGGGACCTTTGTGGTGGTTTATGCTATTCCGGGTGGAAGGGAGCGAGCAATGGCGTCTGAGGGCTTTTTTGAGCGGGTGTACGAGGTGGTCGAGCAGATTCCCGAGGGGATGGTCGCCACGTACGGCCAGGTGGCGCTGCTCGCCGGTCGTCCACGAAGTGCGCGGTACGTGGGGTATGCCCTGCATAGCAATCCGCGCCCTGGTCAGATTCCCTGCCATCGTGTGGTGTTTGCCGATGGCCGCATTTGCGAGGGCTTTGCGTTTGGCGGCCCCGATGCTCAACGTGAGCTTTTGCTAGGGGAGGGCGTGACGTTTGCCGATCCCGGGCACGTCGATCTGGGTGCCTGTCGTTGGTCTGCCGGGCTGTAGTGGCTCGTTCGTGTCAAAACCACCACAAAGGTGCCTGTCCCCTTTGTGGTGGTTTTAGTTTACCTTAGCTAACTTATGGAGAAGGTGTGGCGGCGTTTATTGCCGCTACAAAGTAAACCACGGTGAACTATATTGGTTTCAGCAACGGAGCAGGCAATAGGCGATGAAAAAGCCTGCCCTGTTGAGTTTGATTCGCATCCCTCCCCTCTGTGCGATTCAACGGTGTACTTCGGGAACAGGCCCGCTGGCAACTAACTGCC
>JAIHTM010000330.1 GCA_022713905.1 Collinsella sp. | reverse complement strand
TCGCCTACCGCACTGAGGCCATGTACTCCTACGCGATCCTCGACCCCAAGGGCATCGCCGTGCTCAAGAAGTCCACATCCTCCGTCAAGGCGAGCAAGTAATGGCAGCGCCCCTCACCCAGACGCTCGTAGTGCAGGAACACGACGAGGCCGACGAGACCGGCCTGTCCATTCCCGTGCGTCTGGTCAAGCCCGACGGCACGCCCTTCGCCGAAGGCGTCGCGACCATCGCATGGTCTGCCATCACCGGCAAACCGTCCATCTACCCGGCCGCAGCCCCCGCATGGAGCGCGATCACCGGCAAGCCCAGCACATTCGCCCCGCCCGCGCCGACAACCAGCGCTCGCGGCGGCGTGCTCCAGCAGGCGGCCGAACCGCAGCTCGCGGCCGACGCCGACTCGGCGGCCATCATCGCGAAGGTCAACTCCACACTGACCAAGCTCAAGGCCGCCGGCGTGCTCGCCTAAAGGGAGGCAATATGGACGGCTACCCACTCCAACCGTTCAACCTGTCCGGCAATCAGACCGATGGCGGCACGGGCGGCGATAGTGCCGTGGATGACGGCGAGCCGTTCGCGCAGGTCGGAGACCTCGAAGCACGCTGGCATGCGCTCACCGGCGAGGAATACAAACGCGCCGAAGCGCTGCTCGCGGACGCATCCGACCTGATCCGCACCACCTGCCCGCGCTGGCCCGCCGCCAAGCCCGCCACACTGAAGCGCATCGCCTGCATGGTCGTCAAACGAGCCATGCAGGCCGGCCCCGACATGTCGGGCGTCACCCAAAGCACCCAGACGGCCGGCAGCTACAGCGAAAGCCTGAGCTACGCCAACCCCGCCGGCGACCTCTACCTCACCACAAGCGAGAAGGAAGCCTTGGGCGGCGACGGCGAGGCATGGGCATACGACATGGCCGGAGGCGCGACGTGAGAGGCGAAACCATCACCCTCATCCACCGCACCCCGGCCGGCCACGACCCCGGCGGCGGCATCATCTGGAACACCCACGAGGAACAAATCGACGACGTGCTCATACAGGACGGCTCCCAGTCGAACCTCACCGACAGCACCCGCCCCAACGGCATCCAAGTCGCCAAAACCATCCACATGCCCCGCGCATGGCCCTACCAAAGCCTGCGCGGAGCCAAAGCACGCATCGACGGCGTCGAATACACCGTGATCGGCGACCCCCGCCCCTACGACGGCGGCCTCACACCGACCCGATGGAACCTCACCGTCGAACTCGCCGACACCAGAGGATAGGAGCGCAACACATGGCGAAAGTCAAACTCAACCTCGCAGGATTCCGCCAAATCCGCCAATCCGCCGGAGCCATGCACGCCATCACCGAGCAGGCCAAACGCATCGCCGACACGGCCAACGAGCTGGCGCAAACCAAAAACGCCCACTACGACCACGCCGTGGCCCGCACCACCGACCACGGCTCGGTCGCACTCGCCACCACCAAGGGCAGCGGCGCGGCCGCCTACGACAACGCCAAACACAACACACTGCTCAAGGCGGTGGGCTGACTTGGCGCTCAACCTCGAAAAAACAGTCAAGGACTGGATCGACGCCGACTCCAACGGCGACGGGCTGACCGCATACCTCGAAGTCCCCGCCGACCGCCCGCAACGGTTCGTGACCATCGAACGCACCGGCGGCAACGAACTCGAATACAGCAGCCACCCCACCATCGCCGTGCAGGCATGGGCCGAAACCCGATGGCAAGCAAGCCAACTCGCCACCGAAACCGTGCTGCCCCGCCTGCTCGACCTCGACCTGCTCGACCCCATCGCCGCCGTCACCGTGGAAAGCGTCATCGACTTCCCCGAACCCGGCCCGCCTCCCCAACCCCGATACCAGATCACCATCCAGCTCGACGCCGCCGCCCAATAAGGCGACGCCAACCATCGAAAGGCACCATCATGGCCGAAACCAACCACAACAACAAGAAAAACGTCAGCCTCGGCAAACCCAAGAAGACCGGCTGCCTCTACTACGCGCCAGCCGGCACCGCACTGCCCACCGACGCCACCACCGCCCTGCCCGCCGCATACACCTGCGTCGGCTACCTGAGCGAAGACGGCGTCACCAACGCCACCGACACCGACACCACCGACATCAACGACATGGGCGGAATCAAGGTACTGTCCGAGATCAGCGGCTACGGCGAAACGTGGCAGTTCAACATGATCGAAACCAACGAAGCCAGCCTCAAACTGCGCTTCGGCACCACCAACGTCACCGGCACC
>JAIHTM010000329.1 GCA_022713905.1 Collinsella sp. | reverse complement strand
GTTGGCGGCTGCGGTGGCGTCGTTCGCGCTTTTAGTCGCCGCGTTGGCCTTGCTGGTTGCCGTGTTGGCGGCTGCGGTGGCGCTCTTGCAGATGTTCACGGCGGCGTTGGCGTTGTTGACTGCGGCAGTCGCGTCGGTCGCGGCCTTCTCGCCCTTCGAAACGGCTGCTTCTGCGCGTTGCTCTAACGCTTCGACGGCGTTGTTCCAAGATTGCGCGGGCGCGTTGCCCTCGCGGGCGTCGCGCATGATGTCGAGCGCGAAGCGTTCGGTCTGCACCGTTTGCGAGCCTTTGGTGAATTCGAAATAGGCTTCGTCGGTGTAGCCTGGGACGCACGCGAGCTTGCTTTCCTCGCATACGTGTGTGACCGTGTTTCCTGAAACGGTTGCTGTTCCCTTGTAGTAATGGATGCGGTCAGGCAGTCGCGCCACAAGGTAGGCAGTATAGCCCGCAAGCGCGAACTCGGCACCATTATCGTAGACGAGCGCCTTGATGGTGGTGCCGCCGCGCTCTCCCTGCGCGATGCGGATGCAGTTGTTCCCGCATCCGCGCTTGTCGATATCAAGCTCGATTGTCTGCGTGTTCATTACTCTTCACCGCCAGCTTTAAGGGCGCGAAGCTTCTCAAGTGCGTCCATAAACGCCCCAATCGGGTCGACTTCCGCTTCGGCGTCATCAGCGGAAGCCGTTGCGACCGACGGATTAACAATTTCCGCGAGCGCATCGAAGCAAGCGACTGTCGCGGAAGTTCGCTCATCCACGTATGAAGGCAGAACCAGGGTGATGCCGCTATCGTTCGAGAACGTCTGAGGTTCAACAACGTCGACCGCCTTGACAATGGAGCGAGTTCCGTCGTCGTATTCAGCGACGAACACGATGCCCGCTTCCTCTCCTTTTTGCAGCTGCTCCTTATCGAAACTCTGCAACATGTTCTCAATGTTTCCGACAGGATCATGAGCCCAGTATCTAACGATTTTCGCCATGCGCATTCCTTTCTATCCGGTTCCGACGGTGCTGTAGCCAACGAGGATGCCGTTGATGTATCTCAACTGCATCGTTCCGTAGTGCCATCCAACCGTTCCGTTGCCTGCATCGTGGAGCTCGGAGATGAGCGGTTGGTTGATGTGTCCAGTCCATCCCTGAGTTGTCGTTACGCTCGTGTTGGAGCTCGAAGCCGTCGATATTCTCGGCGATGATATGCGCACGATGCCTTCGGCTTGCAGTTGAAGGCCGTACATCAACTCTCCTGTAGACGTGTCCCTGGCAGAGCTCGAATAGTCGATATACCCAACGCTTCTCGTCCTGTTGTTGTCGGTTCTGTATCCGCTCATCTGACCAGCGGAGTTCAATATCGTGTAATAGCTTTCATATCCACAGCGAAAAGTGCCCTTCGCCGTGATGTTGTTCGCTGTCATATAGTTCGTCGAGAATGCGCCAGTTTTTAGATTCCAGCTGTTCCGCATGGCTGCATCGGCGATGATTCCAGCAGACATATACGACGCGTTGATGTACACAAGGCCGTTCTTCATGAAAACGCCCTGCGTCTTGCCGTTGTTCGTCAGGAGGTTGAACACCTTGTTCTGCGTCCACTCATCGTCGTAGTCGCTCAAAAGCCCCTGCGCCGTCGCTTTGGCCTTCGATTGCTCGATAATGCTCTTCGCGTAGTACGCCGCCGAGTGATACGTGTTGATCGCGCTCGCATAGGTGCTGTAGGCGCTCTTATAATCGACCATCGCAGTCTTGAGCTCATCCGCCGTTTTGCAGGAGAGCACAATGTCAATGCAGTCTTTCAGGTTGTCGTACGCCTGATTCTCTCCAAATGCGGCATCGTATTTCGGCACCAAAACGTTCAGTTTGAATTGCTCGTTGAGCGAAGTGCTCTTGGTTAGAATGCTGTACTCGCTCGAAAGGTCGGATTGCTCCTTCTCGATCGTTTGCAGAATCTTGTTGACGGCGGCTTTCTCGGCTTCAGTCACCACGCCGTCGCTCGCGAGGTTGTTGACGGTTCCGTCGAGGTCGTTGATCGATGTCTTTAGCTCTGATAGCGACTTGTCGGTCTCGCCAAGGTTGTCGGTCAACTCCTTGAGCGCATCGCCTGTGGCGGTGCCAAGGCTTTTGATGTCGCTTGCGTTGTTGCTCGCCCTATTGTCGAGGTCGTTCACAACGCCTTCGAGCGTCCAACCGTTATCGCCATAGTTCACGTCACCTGGCGAAAGCTGAAACTCGCCCGTGTCGAAGTCCCAAAAGTTCTTTCCCTTC
>JAIHTM010000023.1 GCA_022713905.1 Collinsella sp. | reverse complement strand
CGACACCCGCTTTAGGAGAGCGGTGCTCTATCCCCTGAGCTACGGAGGCATGTTGTACTAGTGTAGCAGATTTACTGCATCGCAATACGTCGCATGACTAGACTTCGAAGTTGCGGTGGAATAGTTCCTGTCTGAAGCATCTAAAGCCGTATTTAGGAACTATTTCACCGCAACTTGTGAAGAGCTAGTTGCCTTTGTGGAAGAGGTTTTTGATAACGGAAGGGATGTTCTTGGCACCCTTGGCCGTCACATCGATAAAGTCGGGCGAACGCACGAGCCTGTCCTCGTCGACGTACTTGCGGACCGCGCGCAACGTCTCTTTGTCGTCGCGCGTCGAAAACGTAAAGTGACCGTTGTCCTTGGTGAAGATGGCAAAACGCGTGATCTTCTTGGTGCCGCGCAAAACCTCGGCGGCAATATAGTCGACCTCGTCCCACGGGATTTGAATATAATCCTCGGGATTGCGCTCGTTGTAATACTCGAACGCCTTATTGCCCACCATCACGTTACCGTGGCTGGTAAGCCCCATCAGGCAGGTTGCCGGCGTTGCCAGATCGACCGTGCTGTTCTGAGATTGCGCCATGCGCGCCTCGCCCTCCAAATAAAACAATCGGACCGCATCCAGTGTACCCACCGGGTGCGGTCCGTTTCAATGGCTCAAAAGCCCTTGCCTAGCAATTCTCGGTCTTAAGCCGAAACGTGCTTACATGAAGCCGCAGACGCGACCGATGATGCCGATGGCGAAGAGAGCCAGGATGATGACGATCGGGCTGACCTTCTTCTTGAGGAGCTTGCAGACCAGCAGGGTCAGGCACACGGCGGCAAGGCCGGGGATGAGCTGATCGAGGTTGGCCTGAAGCGTGGTGACCTTCACCTGATCAAGGGCGTTAGCACCGATGGAGTTGTACATCGTCAGTGCTTCCTTGACACCCTCAGAACCGGAGGGCAGGTTAGCCCAGTCGATAAAGGCGCCAGCAGACTGCGTGACCTTGGAGACGACCGGGGTGAAGGAGATGGACACCCAGCGCTCGACCAGGGCGCCGATGATGAACATACCCAGGATGGAAGCACCCTCGGTGACCTTGCCCATCAGACCGCCGGAGAGGTCCTTGGCAATGGAGGAGCCGACCTTGTAGCCAAACTCCTGCGTGTACCACAGGAAGGCGTAACGGATGATGTTCCACGCGAAGAAGAACAGCAGCGGACCGGCGATGCTACCGGACAGGGCCAGGGAAGCGCCCAGAGCGCCCAGAATCGGGCGAAGGGTGAACCAGAAGGCGGGGTCGCCGACGCCGGCGAGCGGGCCCATCATACCGACCTTGACGCCCTGAATGGCGACGTCGTCAATCGGGGCACCGTTGGCGCGCTCCTCCTCGAGAGCGAGGGTAACGCCAATGACGGGGGCGGAAACATAGGGGTGGGTGTTATAGAACTCCAGGTGGCGCTTAAGAGCGGCAATCTGGTCATCCTTGCTGGTGTAGAGCTTCTTGATCGCAGGGATCATTGCGAAGCACCAACCGCCGTTCTGCATACGCTCGTAGTTCCACGAGCCCTGAAGGAACTGATGACGGAAGCAAACCTTCTTGCGGTCAGCCTTGGTGAGCTGAATCTTGTTCTCTGCCATATGTATCACTCCCCTCCTACTCGTAATCGTTCAGAATGTCGCCGAGCGGGTCGCCGGAGCCACCGCCCATGCCGCCACCCTGCTTGGCCAGATCCTTAAGGCCAAGGTAGATGAGGGCAAGGGAGATGCCGATGAGGCCAAGGGCGATCAGCGTGAGCTGAGGGATGGCAGCAAGGACAAAGCCGAGGATGAAGAACGGCCAGGTCTCCTTGGTGGCCATCATGTTGATGACCATGGCGTAACCGACGGAAGCGACCATGCCGCCGCCGACGGCCATGCCGCCGGACAGCCAGTCGGGCATAGCGTTAAGCGCGTTGGTAACAGCCTCGGCCGGGATGATGCACAGAAGTACTGCCGGGATGGCGATACGAAGGCCCTGCATGAGGATAGCAGCGTACTGCCAGCGCTCGATGCCGGAGAAGTCGCCCTTCTCGGCGCAACCGTCCATGGCGTGAGCGATAGCGGTAGCCAGGGTACGGCAGATCATGGTCAGGAACAGACCAGCGACCGACAGCGGGACGGCGACGGCGATGGCGGCGGTAACGGCCTTGGCCGAATCGGTGGCGCCACCGTTGAGGGCGAGCACCATGATGATCGAAGAAGCGACCGAGGCCAGAGCGGCGTCAGGCGCGACAGCGGCGCCGACGTTAGCCCAGCCAAGGGCCATCATCTGGAGCGAACCGCCCAGGAGGATGCCCTCCTGAAGGTGACCGGTTACGAGACCGATAAGCGTGCATGCCACGAGCGGCTGATGGAACTGGAACTCATCCAGAATGCCTTCCATACCGGCAAGCAACGCGACAATCGCAACAAGCAGAATAGTGATTGCAGACATGTATCGGACCCTCCTTTACTATGCTTGAGCGGCCAGTTCGGCCTTAGCTTTCTTCAACATGGCGTCGAGATCCTCGGAGGAATCCGAAGGAACCTTGCGGACCTCGAACTTGACGCCCTTGGCCTTGAGGGCCTCGAGAGTCTTAACGTCATCATCGCCCATAGCGACGGCGTTGGTGACGACGACCTTGCCCTTGGAGTGAGCCATGGAACCGATGTTGACTTCCTTGATGTCGACACCGGCCTCGATGGCCTTGAGCAGATCCTGCGGGTTCTCAAAGAGCAGCATGGCCTTGGTGTCACCAAAGCGCGTGTCCTTGACGACCTCGGCCATCTTCTTGATGGGCACGACGTTGGCATGGACTCCCGGAGGGGCAGCCTGCTCGATCATGGTCTTGCGGAGCTCGTCGTGAGCAACGCCGTCGGAAACCACGATGATGCGGTTGGGGTTGATCTGCTTGGTCCACGTGGTGGCCACCTGACCATGAAGCAGACGGGTGTCGATACGGACGTGGGCAATCTTGATGTGCCCGTCGCCGATGACCGTTCCCGGAGGGATGGCGCCTGCAGGAGCAGCGGCGGCCGCAGCCGGCTTCTTCTCCTCGGGCTCCAGAGACTCGGGCTTGACGCGCACGCCAGCCTTAGCCTCAGTCACGAGATGTTTTGCGATCGCATGTGCAGTGTTCTTTGCGTCAAAGCGCTGCGAATATGCCTCGATGAGCATAGGCAGGTTGACACCGGTGACGATAGCCCAGGAATCGTGGCCCTCGATGAGCCCGCTGATCTGGTTGAACGGCGTGCCGCCCCACAGATCAACGAGGAAGAGCACCTGCTCCTGGTCTTCGAAGGAAGCGATTGCTTCCTCGACCTTGGCACGGAAGTCGTCGGGGCCCATGCTCGGCTCGAGCGAGACCACGGCAACAGACGGCTGATCGCCAAAGACCATCGAGCCCGTCTGCTTGATTCCAGCTGCCAAGTCCCCGTGGCTAGCAAGAACAATACTTACCATCACATAACCTCCTTTTTGTCTACGTATTTCCTACACGACATGAAAGGAGTATACCTGTTTGGATTGTGGAATTATAGCTAAATTCGCAAAAGGTTGGATTATTTGTTTAAACGTCTAAGTTTGTTACAAATTGATTACATTGCTGGTTTACAGCTCATTGCCTGATAAAACGTGATTTGCCGATTGTTTCCAAAGACATATACAGGCGCACTGTTCGTTAAGCCGCTTTTAGGTGGATCCCAATGCGCCAGCGTGCCGCCATTTTGTTTAAACAGACATGACTTGACTAACCGAAGCAAATATGTTTAGAACTCTAGCCCATGCAGTCATTGGATGTTAGGCGATGTGGAGTGGGTTGGCGGCGTCGACGGCATCGGGGGCGTCGGAGAGGCCGTCAGGAGCAGCGTCTGCCGGGTCCTCGTCGGGGGTCTCGATCTGTTTGATCATTACCTCTTGGCCCTGCAGCAAATAGGTCTCGCCGCTGCCGCAATGGGGACAGGTCTTGCCGTGCTCGACCGTCGCGTAGTCGCAGCCGCATGCCTCGCAATATGTCACGGCCTCGACGGGCTCCACGATAAGCTCCGCGCCCTGCGCGATAGGCTTTTTATCTGCTGCCCAGCGCCAAGCGTCGAGCAGCAAGTCGGGAACGACGCCCGAGACCTCGCCCAGTAGCAACGTCACGCTCGAAACGCGACGCACGCCATGAGCGCGCGCCACATTCTCGACATCGCGAATGATGTGGTAAACGATTCCCAATTCATGCAAGGTAGAAACCTTTCAACAACGGTTGATGCGATGTCAGCCAAACGTCAGCGAGCGGCGATCCAGGTGCCCCAGGTTGCCCCGAAACAAGGCGTCCGCTGGGCTTTTGCCCGCGGCGCCGAAGTTGAGGGGCAAGATGGGGTGCTTGGGCGCCGCGCAGCGTCGGCAGTGCCGCCGTTCGTTAGAACGGCGGAACCTCATTACTTGCGACCGAACTTGATCTTGATGGCACGCTTGAGCGCGTACTTGCCGAGGCTTGGGAGCTTTTGCTCGTATTTGACCATCGTGGAGCACTCGGGGCGGTCGCGATCCAGATGGATGGCGTCGAACGCACACTTGGTGGTACACAGACCGCAGCCGATGCACTTGTTGGGGTCGACGATCGAGGCACCGCAACCCAGGCAGCGGGCGGTCTCGGCGCGCACCTGCTCTTCGGTAAAGGTCTCGACGTACTCGCTAAAGGGCGCAGCCTTCTCGCGCTCGCGGTCCACGTGGGCAACCTCGCGGCTCGCGTTGTCGTAGCCCTCGAGCACAACGTCGTCGCGGTCGAGCGCGGTGTAGCGGCGCTGGTTGCGGCCGATGGTGAGCGTGGAGCCCGGCTGCACAAAGCGATGGATGGACACGGCGGCCTCGTGACCGGCGGCAATGGCATCGATGGCAAAGCTCGGACCGGTGTAGACATCGCCGCCCACAAAGATGTCGGGCTCGGCGGTCTGGTAGGTCTGGGGATCGGCAAGAGCACCCTGGCCGCGGCAAAGCTCCACCTTGGAGCCAGCCAGCAGGTCGCCCCACACAATGGACTGGCCAATCGACATGACGACACGGTCGGCATCGACACGGCGCAAGTCGTTCTCGTCGTACTCGGGCGCAAAACGGCCCTCGTCGTCAAAGACACGCGTGCAGCGCTTGAAGGTGATACCGCACACACGACCGACCTCGTCCAGGTGAACCTCCTTGGGACCCCAGCCGCAGCTGATGTGCGCGCCGTCCTCAACGGCCTCGCGACGCTCCTCCTCGCTGGCGGGCATCTGCGCCTCGCTCTCCAGGCAGAACATCTCAACGTGCTCGGAGCCCAGACGGCAGGCGTTTCGGGCCACGTCGATGGCCACGTTGCCGCCGCCCACCACGATGGTGCGGCCGGGCAGCGCGTCGATCTTGCCGCTGTTAACCTCGCGAAGGAAGTCGACGGCCACGGTCACGTCCTCGGCATCCTCGCCCGGAATACCGGCAAGGCGGCCGCCCTGGCAGCCAATAGCCACGTAGAAGGCCTTAAAGCCCTGCTCGCGCAGCTCGTCGAGCGTCACATCGCGGCCGACCTCCACGCCATAGCGGAACTCGGCACCCATCAGGCGAATGATCTCGACCTCGGCCTCGATAACGTCCTTCTCCAGCTTAAAGCTGGGAATACCGTAGGTAAGCATGCCGCCCGGGCGCTCGTTCTTCTCGAACACGACAGGCTTGTAGCCCTTCTCGGCCAGGTAGAAAGCGCAGGACAGGCCGGCGGGACCGGCACCGATGATGGCGATCTTCTGATCGAAGCCGCCAGCGCGCGTCGGCGTCACCACGGGCGGGACATAGCGGGTCGCGGCATCAAGATCGCGCTGGGCGATGAACTTCTTGACCTCGTCGATAGCCACGGCGGCGTCCACACGGCCGCGGGTGCAGGCGTCCTCGCAGCGGCGGTTGCACACACGGCCGCAGATAGCGGGGAGCGGGTTCTCGCGCTTAATGAGTGCTAGGGCCTCGTCATAGCGGCCCTGAGCCGCGAGCTTCAGATAGCCCTGAACGGCAACGTGCGCGGGGCAGGCCGTCTTGCAGGGCGCGGTGCCGGACTCGTGCGTCTCGATGCGGTTGTCGTTGCGGTAGTTGGGCGACCACTTGGTGTGGTCCCACTTGGTGGCATCGGGCAACTCCTGGCGCGGATACTCGGGCACCTGTCCGCCCGCCTTCTTGCTGCAGAGCTTTTGGCCCAGCTTGGCGGCGCCGGCCGGACACACCTCAACGCAGCGACCGCAGGCCACGCACTTATCCTTCTCGACCTTGGCGACATAGGCCGAGCGCGACAGGTTGGGCGTGTTGAACAGCTGCGAGGTGCGCAGGGCGTAGCACACGTTGACGTTGCAGTTGCAGATGGCGAAGATCTTGTTCTCGCCGTCGATGTTGGTGATCTGGTGCACAAAGCCGTTGTCCTCGGCCTGGCGCAGGATGTCGTAAACCTCGTCGCGCGTCACGTAATGGCCGCGGTCGGTCTCGACCACGTAGTCGGCCATATCGCCCACGGCGATGCACCAATCGGCCGGGTCGTCGGCGCAGCCCTCGCCCATAACGCGACGGCTTGCACGGCAGCTGCAGGCGCTAGCGGCATACTTACCCTCGTATTTGTCGAGCCAGTGCTCGATATGCTCAATAGGCACCGACGTGCTCGCGGCATCGATGGCCTTCTCGACCGGAATGACATGCATGCCGATGCCGGCACCACCGGGCGGCACCATCGGCGTGGCCTTGGACAGCGGTCCCTTAGACGCCTGCTCAAAGAACTTAGCATAGACCGGATGCTCCTCGAGCTGGCTCACGCGCATGTTGAGGAACTCGGCGGAACCCGGCACCAGCATGGGCAGCACCCATTGCTTGGCGCGCTCGGGATTTTCCCAGTTGTACTCGAGCAGGCCCGTGTAGCTCATGTCGTCGAGCATCTTTTCGATATCGGCCTCGGGCATGCCGGTGAGCTTGACCATCTCGGGCAGCGTATAGGGACGGCGCATCTTCATCTTGCAGAGTACCTCGGCCTGCTCGTCAGTCGCGGCCTCGGCAAACGACCAGTACTCGTAGCCCAGCAGCTCGTCGCGATGCAGCAGGCGGTTAGTGCAGTGCTCGCACAGTTTGACGATGGCCTCGCGCGGATGCTCCGGCAGCGGCGGCACAAACTCCGCACCGATATCGGGCTCGGTGTAGCTAATCCCCGGTCCGTTGAGAATCATAGTCGTCCCTTCTCTTGCCACAGCCCGGCGAGACCGCGGCACCCCTCTTTTTGCAGGCCAGGCATGCCCCCATGCCGTTCACCCGCCATTAGTTGACATTGTGTCAAAAATAGTATTGACGAACCGTCAACAATATTCAAGACTGTTAGGCGAACGGTCAGGCAAAAGAGGACGAAAGGCGGCAAACGCATGGGCAACAACACAGCAGATACCTCTGTAGTCGATGCCGTCCCCGCGTCCGATAGCGCGGCAAAGCGCTTGACGGGCGACGAACGCCGTCGCGAGATCCTCGCCGCCGTGCGCACCGTGAGTTCCGAGCTGGGCGTGTCCCACCTATCGGTATCGGCCGTGACCAAGCGAGCCGGCTGTACGCGCTCGCTCTTCTACCACTACTTTGCCGATATGGACGCCGCCGTCACCGCTGTTATGGACGAGGCGATCGACGGCTTTATCTCCGAGCTCGAGCAGTGGAATGCCAACCGCACCGTCGGCGATATCGAGGGCGCGCTCGACACTGTCGCGCCGCTCTTTAAGCGTCTGGTCGCCAGCGGCCACGAACTGCCGAGTACGCTCACCTCAAGCAGCGGCGCGCTCTACGGCGGCTTTTTGCACAACGTGGTCCAGCGCGTGGCGCAGTATATCTGCGACACCACCGTGGTGGACTTTGTCGCCCATCATGAGCTACGCATCGACCACGTCTACGAGACGTTCTACACCCTCATCATGGGTCTTTTGATGTATATCCGCACGCACCCCGATGTGCCCGACGAGACGATCAAGGAAATCATCGCCTCGACGCTCCACATCGAGGGCTATACCGCCAAGTATCCGGAGCGCAAGCCCCAGAACTGACGACATTTGGCCAAACTGTCCGCGATCAGAAGAGGGGCCGCGGGCGTGTGAAAGGAGAGCAGCATGCTGTTCGATGTTTGGGGTAGCGATACCCTTATCCACTGGGCCGGCTGGGCCATGGTCTTTATTGGCCTGATCGTGCTCAACGAGGTCGGCCGCCGCACCAAGCTCGGCGCGGCCATCATCTTTGGCGTGGCTCCGCTGGCCATGACCATCTACTGCGTCGCCATCGCCATCGGCGTTTCGCAGGGTGCCGAGTGGGCGCTCACCAACCCAACCCATGTGTACCAGAACAGCTGGTTCCACTACGCCAAGGTGTACGCGGCGCTGGCCGGTTGCTGGGGCTTCATTGCCATTAAGTACCAGTGGGGCAAGATCGGCAAGGCGCATTGGTTCCGCGCGTGGCCGTTTGTGATCGTCGCCATCAACATCTTGATCGCCGTCGTGTCTGACTTTGAGAGCGCCTATCACTTCTTTGTCCTGGGCGAGTCCACCTGGGTCACCTCCGAGGGCGCTACGCAGCTGGCCGGCTGGAACAACGTGTTCAACGGCATCGCCGGTATCATCAACATCTTCTGCATGACCGGTTGGTGGAGCGTCTACGCCTCCGAGGACAAGACCGACATGCTGTGGCCCGACATGACCTGGGTCTACATCATCGCCTACGATATCTGGAACTTCTGCTACACCTACAACTGCCTGCCCACCCACTCCTGGTTCTGCGGCTTTGCGCTGCTGCTGGCGCCCACCGTCGCCGCCTTTATCTGGAACAAGGGCGGCTGGATCCAGAACCGCGCCTTTACGCTGGCCATTTGGTGCATGTTTGCCCAGGTGTTCCCGTACTTCCAGGAGGAGTCCATCTTTGTAACCCACTCCACGCTCGACCCCGGCGCCGCTACCGCGGTCTCGATCGCTGCGCTGATCGCCAACGTCGCCGCGATCATCTACATCGCCTACCGCGCCAAGAAGCTCGGCCGCAATCCCTACAAGCAGGATGTCTTTGAGGGCACCAGCGATTGGGAGAAGGCCACTGCCCGCCGCGCCAAGGTTGATTACGCGCACGCCGAGTAACGCGCCTGACGCAAACATCACTTGAGTACGAAGCCGCATAGCCGGCTCCGCGCAACTCAACGCATTGCAGGGCCCCCGGAATGTGATTCGTTCGCGTTCCGGGGGCTTTTTGCTGCCGCGAGGATGCGGCTGAACGATGCGCTCGGGTTAAATCGGGTTAAATCGGATCTTATATTTCGCATGCGCTTTATATGCCTCCATTTTTGGGTACAGTGTTGTCCCGATATTGAGCTTGGGGGATATATGAAAGATGAAACGATGGGCCAAGAGGATGCGGCCCAAGATGCAGAAGCGTGTGCCGAGGCCCTGGAGAGCCTAGACCAGATCGCGCTGGCCGAGATTGCGTTTGACGATTCGAGCGTTGATGTGCGGGATGAGCCGGAAATCGAGGCGCAGCCCGATGATCAGGATGCAAAAGACGATGGCGCCGCGCCCACCGAGGACGAGGCGGGGCACGAGGAATCCGAATGCGAGGCCGACGACCAGCCCGAATCCGACACGAGCGAGGAAACCATCTTGCTCGACAGCTTGCCGGCCGAAGATTCGCTGACCCGCGAGCTTCCCGGCCTGGGCTCCGCGCCTGCCGTGGACGAGACCATCGCCATGGGCGATATTCCCCTACCGTCCGTTCCTTCGGCACGCGAAGCCGAGGTTCGTCATCGTAAGATGCCGCCCAAGCGTCGCAACCTGATGGTTGCCGGCGTTGTGGCCGTCGCGCTCGTCGCCGGCGGCGCAGGCTATGCTGCCTGGAACGGATATCAGCAAGAGCAGGCTGCCGCTGTCGCCGCCAGTGCACACACGATGATGTCGGTGCAGATTGGCGTGCATGCCGCAGGGCTCGACTGCTCAACTGGTTCCAAGATTCCCGTGCAGGTGAGCGGCCAGGATTCCGACGGTTCTTCCGTGAGCGAAACGCTCTACGTTGACGAACACGGTCGCGGCATTAAGCTGCTGCCCGGCGACTATACGCTCTCCATCGCTGGGTCCCCCATCGCAGCCGACGGTACCATTTACACCGTGCCGACCACCAAGGCGCAGGTCACCATTAAGAGCGATGGGCAGGATTTGAGTGCCCAGGCCACCTTTAAGCTCAAGGTGCCTTCGGCCGACACGGTGACTGACGACCAGATCGATGCCGCCGCCAAGTATGCCGAGGAAGGCGGGGTGAACTCCGCCGCGGTCGCAAAGGTGCTCCAGCAGGCGGCAACCGCGCGCCGTGACGCCGCCGTCAACGCCGTGAGCTCCCGCGAGGCACAGGCGGCCCGCGACGCCGATGCTCGACATAAGGCAACGGACCTGTATCAGCTCGATATTCCCGTTGAGTGGTACGGCAAAGTCGCGACTTGGCAAAACGGCAGCACGCTGTGCATTTATCTGGACGGCGACACCAACACACCGCTCGTGACGCTCGTCGCGGTGCGCGAGGGCGAGAGCTTTACGCCCGATGAGGGCGACGCGGTTTTGGGTGCGGCAAACCTCGGCAACGGCTACACCGTCTACGCCAGCGGCCCCGTCTATCCGTACGTGGTGCCCCAGACCATCAACGAACGGACGCAAGACCCCGTGTCGACCTACCCCATGGATACGGCGATTGAGCTTGTCGAGCTCACGACCGGCAACCGCTACACATACAGCCAGATTAAAAACGACCTGGTCGGTAAAGACGGCAAGGCCGACGCCGCCACCAAGCTCGAATGCGACTACCTCGCCCAGATTCTGATGCCGAGCATCAAAGCCCAAGACTAGCCGGGCGCATCATGGTGCTCCCCAACCGTGATAAAGGGGCCAGGAGGTCCTGGCCCCACAGATCCGTAGATGATTAGGCAAGGAGCCACTTCCATGCGGGCACAACGTGTACCGCACCGTGCTCGCATGGAATATCGGCCTGCTCATCCATGGTAACGATTGCCGACTCGCCAAGATCGAACTGGGCCATCGAGGCATCAAGCGCGGCAATTTCGCGCTCGCGCGTTTTCTCACTTGCCATATCCACACTCACCTGAATCAGGCTATAAGCCCGCATGAGAAGTGCGTCCCCAGCCACAAAGTCCACCTCATGGCTTTTGCTCTTCTCTTTGATCAGCAGGCGGCAGACCGAGCCGGTCCTCACCGCGGGAGTCCTTCTTCTTAGCGCATTGAACACTGCGGTCTCGAGCCTCTGGCCCTGGTCCAATGCCGATGCGGGAGAGAATGCTCCAAACATCGCAGGGTCGACAGCGTAGACCTTAGACGCAGACCGCATGTTATTTGCCAATGAACGCGTGAACTCCGGCACAGAAAATAACAGGTAGGCATCCTCATAATACTCAAGTAAATCGCTGAGCGAATTACGACTGACGGGTATCTGCCTGCTCTTGAACTCGTTGTACACTTTGTTCACTGACAGCTCTCGTCCCGAAGATGCCATACACCGCGTCAAGAACAGCGATGCCAGGCGAGGGTTCTTGACGTCGTAACGCTCAATGACGTCCATAGCGACCGTTCGCGAAGCATATTCCTGTAGCAGCTGAATCGCGTCTGCGGGCGTCTGCTCAAGCGTCGCGATGAATCCCCCTCGTTCAAGATATCCGATCAGATGATGTCGAAGCAGCGCTGCATCGCTTGGGGAAAAGGTCGCATCTGGCTCGAAAACGCTCCCCGTCTTATACCGAACGTATTCCGAAAAACTCAACGGAAAAAGCTCCCGTATAAGAGAACGACCCCTGAACTCGCTCTTAAGCTCTGAGGACAGCATCTTGGAAGAAGATCCCGTCACATAGACGGTCGCTTTCTCCGTATCGACTACACGCCGCAGAAACGCACCCCATTCGGGAATTTCCTGGATCTCGTCAAAGAAAATGTAAGCGCCCTCGGTTCGAGCAGCAGGATACAGCGCATAGAACGTGTCGAGCACGTCCGCCAGCAGCGATGACTCATACGGGCGCAAGCGCTCGTCCTCAAAATTAAAGTAAAGCATCCGGTCAAGCTCGACGCCCCGGCCCTGAAGCCGCTGCATCTCCTGATACAGGCGATACGTCTTTCCACAACGGCGGGCCCCCACAACCACATTTACGATGTTGTCGCGCTTTGGCTCCTGTGGGTTTTCCAAATCAAGATCTCGCTCAAAGACCTGCGGAACCCCCTGCTGTTCAAAGTCCTTTATTTTCTGGGCGATCAAGTCGTTGAATGCCATGATTCTCCAATCTTGCTCTCTAGCTAATCAAAATTATACTGATTCTTGATTAATTAGAGAGCAAGATTGTGTGTAGCTTGATTAACACTTAAGCAAGTTTTTTCACTATTATTGCTCCGAAGGATATCGAGTGGCTAAGAGGACAACCGAGCTCGAATGCGACTCCCCGAGCAGTCAATTTGGGACGGGGCTTTTTGACTACCCTCCCCCTGCAGAAAAATCCCTAACGCAGTTGCGGTGAAATAGGGACTGTTTTTGCTGGTCAAACCGCAAAACAATCCCTATTTCGCCGCAACTTATTGGTGGCCTTTTGGGTGGCACTCAGCGCCACGGGTCGGCTTCGAACATCGGCTCGCGCTCGGGGCGGCGATCGCTGTAGGGATCGTAGCCGTCGTCGTCCTCGTTCTCGGCACGGATGTAGGGGTCGCGCGGCTTGGGCGCCGGCTTAGGCGCAGGCTTGGGTGCGGCATCGGTCGCCGGTGCATTCGTCTTGTTCTCGTCTTTCATCTGCATAGCTCCTTGCCATGTACTCATGTTCAACACCATCGATTGTCGCACGAAAAAGGGCGGCGGACCCAATTGGATCCGCCGCCCTTGGCGTTTAGAGACTGCTGGCAGATTTTAAGGCATGTCCCATAAATCTACTCGGCGTCGGGAACCTCGTAGGTGGCCGCCGGCGTGTTGTCGCACACGACGGTAAAGCCGCCGTCCTTGTCGGCATCGACCGTCACCTGATCGCCCTCGCGCACCGTGCCGTCGATGATGGCGGCGGCGATGGCATCCACGACCTCGCGCTGGACCAGACGCTTGAGCGGACGGGCACCGAACACGGGGTCCAGGCCGCCCACGGCGAGCATCTGCTTGGCCGCCGGGGTGATGGCAAGCGTCATGCGCTCCTTGGCCAGGCGTGCGCGGACGTCGGCAAGCTGGATGTCGACGATCTTCTCGATCTGCGCCATGCCGAGCGGATGGAACACCACGATATCGTCGATACGGTTGAGGAACTCGGGGCGGAAGGTCTGAGCCATGGCAGCGTCGACCTGATGGCGCATCTCCTCCTCGTCCTTACCGGACAAATCGGCGATGGCTTTGGAGCCCACGTTGGACGTCATGATGATAATCGTGTTCTTGAAGGACACCTGGCGACCCTGGCCATCGGTCAGACGGCCGTCGTCGAGCACCTGCAACAGCACGTTAAAGACATCCGGATGGGCCTTCTCCATCTCGTCGAGCAAGATCACGGAGTAGGGACGACGGCGCACGGCCTCGGTGAGCTGGCCGCCCTCGTCGTAACCCACGTATCCCGGGGGCGCACCGATCAGACGCTGGACGCTGAACTTCTCCATGTACTCGGACATGTCGATACGCACGAGCGCGCGCTCGTCATCGAACAGGCACTCGGCCAGCGCCTTCGCGAGCTCGGTCTTGCCCACGCCGGTGGGGCCCAGGAAGAAGAAGCTGCCGATGGGCTTGTCCGGATCGGAGAGGCCTGCACGGCTGCGACGCACGGCCGCGGCCACGGCGGAGACGGCCTCGTCCTGGCCGATGACGCGCTTATGCAGCTCACCCTCCAAGCCCTTCAGCTTGTCGAGCTCGCCCTGCATCATCTTGGACACGGGCACGCCGGTCCAGGCACTCACGACCTCGGCGATCTCATCAGAGGTCACCTGCTCGTTGAGGCCCTCGCCGTCCTGCTGCTTTTGCGCCTCGAGCGCAGCCTCGGAATCCTGAATCTGCTGCTGCAGACCCGGAATCACGGAGTAGCGCAGCTCGGACGCACGACCCAGGTCGCCGTTGCGCGTCGCGCGCTCCTCTTCGCTCTTGGCCTCGTCGAGCTGCCCCTTGAGCTCCTGCACGTGGTCGATGGCGTTCTTTTGGTTGAGCCAGCCGGCCTTTTGCACGTTGAGCTTTTCTTGGACCTCGGCGATCTCTTGGCGCAAGGCCTCCAGACGTTCCTTGGAGGCGTCGTCGGTCTCCTTCATGAGCGCCTGCTCCTCGATCTGCAGCTGGGTGAGCTGACGCGTGGTGGCGTCGATCTCGACCGGCATGCTGTCGAGCTCCATGCGCAGGCGGCTTGCGGCCTCGTCGACCAGGTCGATGGCCTTGTCGGGCAGGAAGCGGTCGGCGATATAGCGGTCGGAAAGGTCGGCGGCGGCCACGAGCGCGCTATCGGTGATGTGTACACCGTGGAAGATCTCGTACTTCTCCTTGAGGCCACGCAGGATCGAGATGGTGTCCTCGACGGTAGGCTCGCTGACCATCACGGTCTGGAAACGACGTGCGAGCGCCGCGTCCTTCTCGATGTACTTGCGGTACTCGTCGAGCGTGGTCGCGCCGATCGCGTGCAGGTCACCACGGGCGAGCGCCGGCTTGAGGATGTTGCCGGCATCCATGGAGCCCTCGGTGGCACCCGCGCCCACGATGGTGTGGAGCTCATCGATGAACAGGATGACCTTGCCCTCGGATTTTTGCACTTCCTTGAGCACGGCCTTCAAGCGGTCCTCGAACTCGCCGCGGTACTTGGCACCGGCGACCAGCGCGCTCATGTCGAGCTCGATGAGGTCGCGGTCGCGCAGGGTGCTCGGCACGTCGCCGGCCACGATACGCTGGGCGATGCCCTCGACGATGGCGGTCTTGCCGACGCCCGGCTCGCCGATGAGCACGGGGTTGTTCTTGGTGCGGCGGGACAGGACCTGGATGGTACGACGGATCTCGTCGGTACGGCCGATGACCGGATCGAGTTTGCCGGCGCGGGCCAGGTCGCAGATGTTGCGGCCGTACTGCTCCAGCGCCTCAAACTGAGTCTTATCCTCGGCAGACGTCACGCGGTCATCGCCACGCAGCTCCTCGTAGACCTGTTCGATGCGCTCCTTGGTCACGCCTGCGTCGCGCAGAACGCGGCCGGCCTCGCCCTTGTCCTCGGCAAGTGCCATCAGCAGATGCTCGGTCACCACAAAGCTGTCGCCCATCTTGGTGGCCTTCTTCTCGGCCTTCTCGATGACGCGGACGAGCTCATTGGAAAGACCCATCTGCTGGCCCTCGCCCGAAACCTTGGGCGCGTGGTCGATGGCATCCTGCGTGGAGCGTGCGAGCTGGGCCGGTTCAGCGCCGATGCGCTCGATGATCACGGAGATATTGCGCTCGCCGGCACCGAGCAGGGCGGACAGCAGGTGAATCGGCTCCACCGCGCCGGCCTGCGCGTCAGCAGCCGTGCTCATGGCGGTCTGCAGCGCCTCGCGCGACGTCATTGCTAGCTTATCGATTCTCATGGAATCACCTCTCTTGGGGCGGCCGCCCTACGGGGCGGCTTCACGTTGTTCGAGAAGTATTGTTGCCAGCTTTGCTCGATCTTATACACAAATCTAAGTCTCTATATATAAGATTTTCTGAGTGATTGAGAGATAGGGAGCAGGCACGCTCGCCCGCTGCGGCCTCGTCCCCTTACCATCTCAATCTGTAACATCTAGCGACTGTTTATGGCTCCAGATGTTATAGATTGAGACGAACAGAAAACACCCGGATCAAAAATCTAAATCTGTAACACCAGGCCCACTTTTAGCGGCCAAGATGTTACAGATCGAGACAGACCGAAAACCACCACAAAGAGGACAGGCACCTTTGTGGTGGTCGCGGTCTCTACTCCTTCGCCGAACCCGTACTTCCCGATTCGACGGTCCAGGGCATCTCATCCTCGAACAGCCATGTACGGGCAGACCCACTATCGCGTGCAGTCTGCGGGTCAGGCAAGCAGGTCTGTTTATAGGCATCTTGGATACACTGACCCATAAAATCGTTGAGCTCGGTCTGGTCGCCCTCCATGACATAGGCGACATCGCCGTCCATGATGTAGATGCCCGGACCCTCATTGCCCTCGTAGCCCGGGATCGTACGAGACATCACATAACTTTGCGCCGTTTGCAGTGTCCAGCTCGATAGAAGAGTGGCATCCGCCAACCATGTCGTTCGCTTTTGCCCGATAGGACGCATACCCGTACCAACGCTTAAATGTTTTGCCCTTGAGTAGCTCGGACGTCCTATCGATCAGGCTTGTATCCGTGGTATAGCGCATGGCCCCAAGCTGAATATGTGGATAATTACTAATGCCAAGCGCAGCCGGTTGCTCATCAAAATCAACGGTAATGGTCTCAGGCTTGTCGTCGCCGGTCAGAAGTTCGACAGATTGAATCACAGGCTTGACCACCGACTCCGTCACCGCAGCAGGCAGAAACGCCATGCCGACAGCGCCCATGCCAACCACAGCGATCGCAAGCGCCAAAACAATCAATCCAATACGGGCAAAACGGCTCACGGCAAAACACCCCACAATGCAAACCTTCGCCACCTGCACTAATGATACCGCCAGCCAGCACTATTACCAAAAGGAGCCGCGCGCTCCTCACCACCACAAAGGGGACAGGCACCTTTGTGGTGGTTTTCGACGCTAACGGTCGACCATCTCGCGCCATGAGATTAAACTTGAATTGTTCTCTGAACATATCCATTTCTGCCTATCCTCAACAGATCTTTGTCTCGAGGAGCGCATATGAAGCCGTCTCATTCCACCGGTCGCAACGTCATTACCATTTTCGCCATACCCATCGTGATGCTCTTCCTTATCGTCATCACGCCCTTTTCTTTTGGTATCGCCTCGCCCTTCGATCTTTGCGGGATGATCGACGCCGGCTCGCGTGCCACCTCGCTCTCCTTTGTCTGCCGTGGCGTGTTCTACGAATATGCAATTCCCACCGGAAGTTGGCAGTCCAAGTTACCGTTGCTCGGCAAGGTCGACGGATGCTCCCCCTATTTCTGCCTTGAACCTCAGGCGCTAAACTATCTGATCGACGACCAGCCACTCGACTCCATCACCCTCGCCTACGACTACGCACCAAACACCGATGAGCGCCACATGAACCAAGTCCTCGACAAGCTGCTTGGACAGTGCGGGCTCACCGAGGAGGCCGGTCGAACCATCTATAGCGACCAGAAATTAAAGCGAACAGAACTCCGCCGTGTCGGAATAATCAAAGGGCGAAGTGGTGCCGCCTACTGGCAGGCCTGGGCAATACGCGACAAGAGTGAATTCGGGCACAGCACCTATATGGTCACCGCCTACACCAGAGACGGAATCAAGGACAATGTTGACGATTTCGCGTCATCCAAACTTGGCATTCCCAAAACAACCAAACCCGCCAACCCGGATGAAATTCTCTAGAGCCGCCCATTAACATGCCGCTCAACGATCACAACAACATCGAGCTCGCACCCCACCGCCACAAAGGTGCCTGTCCCCTTTGTGG